>NZ_KV805636.1:0-39908 GCF_001811625.1 Globicatella sp. HMSC072A10
TTGATAGATACTCTGTTATAGGACGCTTACAATGCACTAATAGAAGGCACTGGCACATTAAAAATTGTTTCTTTGTTAATTGTTGTGAAGATTAGATTGCTTGGGTAGCGTAAGGCGATGGCGTATACTTAAAAAAGCCTCTTTCAACCAACAAAGATTTAATTCAACTCGTTTCATTTAAACAATCTTTATGGGGTTCCGCTATGGATTGAATTGAAGGATCAAAACTAAAAGTAGATATTTTTAAATGTTATTTGAGATTGTTACTTGTAAAGATATTTTTATTTTTCATATATGAGAATAGAATGTTAGAATGCGTTTAAAAAGTATTTGGAATGAAGTTTTGATATAATAGACAAGATTTTAGGGGGTATAGCATGAGTCAAAAAAGACAATCAAATTTTGAATTATTAAGAATATTTTCAATGTTCTTAATTGTTGGTAGCCATTTTGCAGTACATGGTACGTATGAGTCACCTGATTATTCAACGATTGAACAAATAGTTTTAGACATTTTAAGAATTGGTGGAAAATTAGGTTCAAATATTTTTGTGATGATTGGAGCATATTTTTTAGTGGGTAAACCTTTCAAAATTGAACGCGTCATCAGAATTGGTGTTCAGGTTTGGCTATATTCCATTGGGATTTTAGCGATTGTGGCGTGCTTTCTTCCTATAGATAAAAAAGATGTTTATTTAGCTATTTTCCCGTTTCCTGATGCCTACTGGTTTGCGACAACCTATATTTTGCTCTTGCTTTTCATCCCGGTCTTAAATAAACTAATAAATTTAGTCGGGAAAAAAGGGTTAGAATTGATTTTATGGGCACTTTTTATCCTGTGGATAGTTTTACCGAGTTTAAATTTAGGAACATTCGGTTTAATTAATTTTACTTGGTTTGTCTTTTTATATTTAGCTGTAAGCTATATAAAATTATTTACAGGTGATAAATTATCGCAAGTACCATGGGGGATGGTTGGGTTAACAACGCTCGCAATAACGATTTTATCTATTCTTTGGTTTCATTTAGTGAGTCACTTTATTCCGGAAAAGTTAAATGATGTACTGATACAATTGCGACAAAATGGCTTGCTCACGGTTATTTTGAGTTTCAGTTTATTTTTATTTGCTAAGGAAAGTAAAGTGTTTATTTCTCCTGTTGTGAATTATTTAAGTGGATTAACCTTTACCGTCTATTTAATTCACGAACATCCGATAATGCGACCCATTATTTGGGGCGTTGTTGATAATAAACGTTTTAACGGTTTTTTCTCAATGATTGGTGGGGGAATACTTTCGGCGACACTCGTTTTTGTTATTACGATGCTTATTTCAATGATGACCGAAAAAATGCTCCATCCTTTAATGAATTTTCTCACGCATAAAGGGTCAATTATGGTAAATTATTTTATAAATTATCTGAAAGAAGAAATTTAAAAAAGAAGGGCTTGGAGAGAATTATGTTACAAATCAAAGAAGTCAAATCACCACAAGATATAGAACAATTATTTGAGCTACTCTCGGTAATTTGGAAGGAAGTATTCACTCCGATCATTGGGGAGGAACAGGTAGCGTATATGATGCGACACTACCAATCAATCGATAATATAACGCAAGAAATTCAAGACGATGTGCATTATTATTTTTTAGAGTATAATAACCAGCCCGTAGGTTATACCGCATTCCAAGACCAAGGAGAAAAAATTTATATTAGTAAATTGTATTTAAGCCAATTTTTTCGCGGTAAGGGGTTAATGTCATCCGTTTTTGATTGGTACGAAACATTAGGTAAAGGAAAAACATTATTTTTGAATGTTAATCAAGGGAATCATTTGGCGATTGCTGTATATGAGCATCGTGGTTTTACTAAAGTAGGTGAACGATACCTGGGTATTGGCGAAGGGTATATAATGAATGACTTTATCTATGAAAAAGTCATAAAAAGTTAGTACACGCTTAGCTTATATGGTAAAATGATGATAAAGGAATATTTAAAGAATTGAGGAAATTAATATGAAATGGGAAGATGTTCGAAAGAGTAGGAATGTCCAGGACCGCCGTAATCAATCTAGAGGAACTTCTTTTCCAGGTAGTTCAGGTAGAGGGCGTTCTTCTGGTGGGGGATTAGGTGGCGGCTTAATATGGTTATTATTGTCTCGTACTTCAGGTAGGATGAAACTCATATTGTTAGGCTTGTTCTTGTTACTTAGTTTTTTAGGTTCAGGTGGATTGGGAAATCTTAATAATAGTACGATTTATAATCGAGATATTATACCTTCAGAAGAAGTGAGTGTTGATAACTCAATTAATAGTACTAATACCGATGGACAGACATTAAATGCTTCAGATAAAGAAGTCCAATTTTTCCAAGCGGTTTTAGCAACGACGGAAGATTACTGGCATAGTATGTTTAACTCAATGGGTAAATCTTATCGTGAGCCTAGTCTGGTTATTTATACAGATAGCATTTCCACTGGTGGTTGTGGTGTAGGGAGTGCTCAAGCCGGTCCCTTCTATTGTCCGTCTGATGAAACGGTATATATTGACCTACAATTCTATCGGGATTTAAACACTAAGTACAATGCGCCGGGCGACTTTGCAATGGCTTATGTCATCGCGCATGAAGTAGGACACCATGTTCAAAAACTTGTGGGGACGATGGATGATTATAATAGTGTTCGTCAAAGAATGTCTACCAAACAAGCGAATGATTTAACAGTGCGTTTGGAATTACAAGCAGACTACTATGCGGGAGCATGGGCAAATTATGTAAAACAAGAAGGTTTACTAGAAATGGGCGATATTGAGGAAGCATTACAAGCTGCTCATAGTGTTGGCGATGATACCTTACAGAAAGAAGCTTATGGATATGTAGTGCCCGATAGCTTTACACATGGAAGTTCAGAGCAAAGAAGAACTTGGTTTTTACGAGGTTTTGAATATGCTGACTTCCAACATGGAGATACTTTTAATACAGATATTTAATAACTTCGTTATTATTTGCAAGACAGCTAATAACCGGTTTTTCCAAGTGAAAGGGAGATAGCCTTAACGCTGGTAAGACCGGTTTTTTGATTGAGAAAATAAAATGATGGAATAGAGGTGTTACGATTGGAAAAAAGAACAACAGAGAAGTGGCAAAGTTTATTAAAAATCACGACAAACGAGCTATTAAAAGACAATATTGAGAAAAGTCCAAATACAGATCAGTTATATGAAATTTTAGATTTGAATGCAGAACAATTAACCTATTATATTGAAGAAGCCATTATAGAAAATCCTTTTATAGAAATTGATTATGCACTTGAGACACGAGTATCCACAATAAAAAATGCTAATTACCAACATATAGAAAATGAGGTAGAGCGTAATTCACCTGGGATGGCACAGAGTTTGATTATGTTTTTATTTGAACAAATTATGATGTATCGCCATACACCGATACGTGATGTGATGGTAAGATTGGTGGACTATCTAGATGAGAAAGGTTATTTACCTTATAGTTATCAAGAGTTAGCAACTAAGCTTAATGAAGATGATATTTTAGTTCTTGATGCGATGACTTTGTTTAAACAGTTAGAACCAGCAGGTGTAGGGGCATATGATTTACAAGAATGCTTAATGTTGCAAACAGAGCAAGATAGTCATGCTCCTAATATTGCATATCTTTTATTAGAAGAGTATTTTGATTTAGTTTCAAAGCAAGATATTGAAAGTATTCATCAAGTGAGTGGTTTATCTAATGAGGAAATTGAAGCCAGCTTAAATTATTTTCATTCTTTAAGACCTGTACCAGCAGCTGTTTTTGACAAAGCGGATAAAGTGAATCTTATCCCAGATGTTTCGGTTCGTTATAATCAAGATGAAATTGAACTACGTTATAATCGTCAGTATTATCCAAGAATTATTTTTAATCAAAAATATTATGATGAGATGGCTCTCCAAAATGATACGCAATTATTCGAATATATCACTGCTCATCGACAAAATTTCCAAGCATTAGCTTATAATCTTCGTGTTCGTGAACAATTAGTCTTAGCAGCAGTTAAAGCACTAGTATTGGCCCAAAAAGATTATTTAATGGAAATTAAAAACGAGAAACGCCCTTATTTAATTAAAGATTTAGCGAGAGATTTGGATATACCAGAAGCGTTGGCTCACTTGGTCGTTACGAATAAAAACCTTGAAATCAAATTTGGCATTATTCCATTAACTGATTTAATTAATGTTACTCATCATCAAGGTCGTGGAGGACTTAATACTGTTAATATTAAAGAAATTATGGCTAATATTATTGAAAATTCACCACAAGAACTTTCAGATAATGAAATAGTGGCTCAGTTAGCAGCCAAAAAAATTATTATGAGTGAACAATTAGTAGCTGATTATCGTAAGGCTTTAGAATAGTTTAGTGGATAGTCTAGCTAAATAAAACTTCGAAATCAGTAGATAGAAAAAGACCTTAAATGTTAGTTGTATTCTAACATTTAAGGTCTTAATTATATCCAGAGTTACTCTTGAGTATATGTAAAGAGTGGTTTAGTCCAATTGGTTAAATGATAAACATAGAGTTCTTTCTCTTGAGGATTATAATAAGCAATCATTATTAATCGATTACCAATTTCCGTCATAACGTCTGATAAGATGTTAATATCATTATCCTCAGCAATCCTTTGAGCATTTTCATAAGTTACAGGAACAATGACTCTAGGTATATATACTTTTTCGTCGTCAAGATTCATTGTGACCTGGTCAACGGTTAATTCTAAGCCGCTTAATGCATCTTTTTGATTTAATACTTCTGCTAGGTTATCCAATTCAACATCAGTTAAGGCTGTTTGATTGGCAGTTTTTTCTTCTTCTGAATAATTAGCGATATAGTATTCGTTAATAGCTGTATAAATATCAACATTTAGCAGATTTTCTGGTACATTTGCTTGAGGAAAATCTCGGTCATTAATAATCGATTCGTTAAATAAAGAGTCTACTGTCGTTTCAGCTTCAGATGGATTGGTCGCATCAGCTTCAGTAGAAGTTATAGTGGCCTCAGCTTCTGTTTGATTATCAGAGACGATTTCGACTTGCGATCCATTGGTATTATCGCTTAATATGGTTTGTTCCTCTTTCATTTCATTTGAATTGGAAGATTGAGGAATAAAGTTTATATATAATACACCGGCTAAGATAACCGTTAATAGTAATAAAATAAGTTTTTTCATAATAACACCTTTCTATTTATGTATCACATTATATTCTAACAGAAATTTATGGAGACTTGTATCACATTTATGTAACAGTCTGATGTCAGAATATATGAGTTTACTTGAAATTTACCTACTTTTAACTTATTATTAAGGACGAAGGAATTCTGGAGGTATTACATGAAAGCAGAATTAATTAAAGAGGCATTTAAATTAAATTTAGACATTAGCCGAATAAGAAGAAAATCTTTTGATAGTAGTTATGAAATGTCTCGTAGTGAATTTGTATTATTAGATTATGTAGTGGAATTGGAAGAAAAAGATGAAAAACAAACTATTTCTGAAGTAGCAACGGAGCTAAATATTTCTAACGCAGCCGTTTCACGTACAATTAAGCATTTATTAGCTAAAGGATGGTTGTTTAGAGAAACCTTAGAGGAAGACCGACGCAATGGAATTATTAAAATCTCTGCTGAAGGGCGTAAAATCTATGAGGTGACGAATGCAAGATTTAATAAACAAATTGAAGCAGGCTTTAAAAACGTTAAAGAAGAACAGTTAAAGCAGTTCATTGCGATAAGTCGTGAATTGATTGAGGGTTTAGGGAAATCAAGTGAGTGCTAAATTCATCTTGGGATAAGGTTGAGCTTCAACTTGATTAATTCAATCAAGTTATTGCGTGCTCATTAAAAGCACAGTAGTTGAGTGGTCTCAACCTACGTCTTAAAGAGATTTGGTTTAAATTTGATAAATTCAATTAAGTGAGTGCTCGATAATAAAAAGCGCATTGGTTGAGTGGTCTCAACTTTACGGGAGTGGACAGACGAAGCGAAAATCAATCGCTTTTCTACTACTGGTCCACTCCCAACTTTGCGTGGACGGAAAGACGAAACGAAAATTATTTCATTTTCTACTACTGGTCCACCTCCAATGATGTTAGCAGTGATAAAGATAAAACTTTGGTTTAATTAAACTTAATGATTGAATAAAATTATGCCTATTGAAATAGCCTTAATCAAAAAGGGAGTGGGTAGCGAGAACGGGATTTATATTTTGTTTGTTACCCACTCTTACTATTGTTTGGAAAGGTTCGTTTTTAATAATAAGGGGAAAAAGATGAAAACAGTATGGAAATTAATCAAGGGGATTATTAAATTGATTTTATATGGAATGATAGCAATTGGATTAGGCGTTATTTTGATTAATGGATGGGTCATTACAAAGGGAATGACGAATTTTCAAGAAATTGATACTCTTCAACAAGAACCGCTGATGCAAGATGAATCTGTTCCGGTATTAGTATTAGGGGCCGGGATTATCGATGCTGATACTCCTAGCACTATTTTAAAGTTAAGGTTAGATAAAGCAGTGGCGTTTCATCAGGCATTTCCGAATAATCCGATTATTATGAGTGGTGATCACATGGATATGTATTATAACGAGGTTGCCGTAATGAAAAAATACGTAGTCAGTAAAGGAGTAAAAAGTGAAAAAGTCTATTTAGACCATGCGGGTTATTCCACTTATGACAGTTTATATCGATTAAAGCATGTTTTAAATCAAGAAAAAGTTATCATTATTACTCAAGGATATCATTTGTCCAGAGCGTTATTATTAGCAGAAGGATTTGGTATGCAAGCGATTGGGATACCAGCTGATGAAGCAAGTTCAACACGATTCGAAAGGGAAACACGGGAAATATTAGCCAGAGTTAAAGATTTCTTCGTCGTCTATTTTAAATACGAATTACCACAACCGGAATTAAATTATGGATTTAATCTAATGGAATCAGGTGATTTAACGAATGATAAAGAGCGACTATGATACAAAATTAAAATAAAATGAGATTTATGTTAAAAACTATTGACTTTTATCATTCTATCTAATAAACTATGAATAAGAAATCAAAAGAAAGGTGATGTTAACGATGAATACGCACTTATTACAAAATGTATCATATTTTTACAGCTACTTTAGATAGTGTTTGTATCTACTATGGGTACAAACCGGAAACGAGAGTTTGTATCTATGGGAGCTGAAAAATTTTGATGCCCGCATAGATGTTGTAAAAATCTAAGCGGGACGTAATAAGAGAGCATCCAAGCATCTTTGTTTTGGTAGGGATTCTTAAAAGACCTGTTTAGATTAGCTAAACAGGTCTTTTAATTTTTAGGAGGAAATAAAATGAAAAAAGGTTATTATTATGTACAGTTAATGAAGTTATTAGGAATCATAGCTTTGGTACTAGGGTATGTTTCACCTGTTCTTGCAGAAGAAACTTTAAAGGTTGGTGTTTTACAATATGTTGAACATGAATCTCTAAATGCAACGTATCAAGGATTCATCGATGGATTAAAAGAAGCCGGTTATGAAGAGGGTAAAAACCTTGAAATTGATTTTTTAAATGCGGCTGCTGACAATGCTAATCTACAATCTATGAGTGAAAAATTAGTAAATAACAATGATGTACTTTTTGCCATTGCGACACCTGCAGCACAAGCTTTAGCCAATGTAGCCGGGGATAAACCACTGTATTTCTCAGCTGTGACGGATCCAGTCAGCGCTGGTTTGGTTGAAAGTTTAGAAAAACCAGGTAAAAATGTGACAGGTACTATCGATGCTGCCCCAATTGAAGAGCAAGTGAAATTATTACAAAATGTTGCTCCAGAGGCAAAAACAATCGGTCTCTTATACAATTCAGGTGAGGCAAATTCGTTATCAGAAGCAAAACACGCAAAAGAACAATTAACAAAAGTAGGGCTGAAGGTTGAAGAAGCAACGGTGACCTCTACTAATGATATTAGTCAGGTGATGGGTTCTTTAGTAAGTAAAGTAGATGCAATATTCACTGTAACAGATAATACTGTTGCGAGTGCAATGACCTTAGTAGGTGACTTAGCTATCGAAGCCAAGCTACCAATCGTCGGAGGATCAGAAGATATGATTAATGAAAATGGATTAGTGACTTATGGATTAAATTATTATAACTTAGGTAAACAAACAGCAGCGATGGTTGTTAAGCAACAACAAGAAAAATTAAATGTTTCAGAAATGCCGGTAGAATCAGCGAGCGAAAATAATTTAATTATTAATGAAAAAGTTGCGGAAGCATTAGGGATTGATATTACAAATTTAAAAGTAGAGTAGGAGAATAATGATGAAAACAAACAATATATTTAGTCGATTTAGTTTAGTGTTGTTAGTTTTATTAAGTTTTATTACCGTGTTACCCTTACAACGAGTAAATGGCGCAGATAAAATAAAAATTGGTGTTTTACAAACAGTTGAACATGAAGCATTAGATGCGGTATTAAAAGGATTTGAGGAAACTTTAAAAAACTCTGAATTAGCTGATAGAGTAGAAATCAATGTGCAAAACGCAAGTGGCGATATGGCAAATCTACAATCAATGAGTGAAAAATTAGCACGAGAAAATGATCTATTATTTGCTATTGCGACACCTGCAGCTCAAGCTCTCGCTACGGTTGAGTCAACTAAACCTATCTTTATAGCGGCGGTTACGGATCCAGTTGAAGCAGGATTAGCAGAATCTTTGGAAAAGCCTGGACGCAATGTAACGGGGACGACCGATATGGCACCGATTGCTGAACAAGTGGCTTTATTACTCAATAATTTTCCTGATGTTAAAACAGTGGGGATGATTTTTAATTCGAGTGAGATTAATTCGGTAGTGTTAACCGATAAAGCGACTGAAGAATTTGAAGCCAAAGGTGTTAAGGTAGAAGTAGGGACAGTGACTAGCACTAACGATATTGCTCAAGTCATGGGCTCACTGGTGGAAAAAGTAGATGCGATGTTCATGGTTACCGACAATACCATTGATAGTTCAATTTCATTAGTGGGAGATTTAGCCAAGCAAGCTGGAATTCCAACAATTGGTTCTTCCGATTCTGTGGTCCAAAAAAATGGTTTAGCAACTTTGTCTAATTCTTATGAAGATTACGGCATTCAAACAGCAAATATGTTAATTAAGTTAGTTTTAGAAGATTTAAAACCTGCGGATATGCCGATCGAGAATGCTGACAAGTTACAATTAATTGTCAATGAGGAATTTGCAAAAGCCATTGGTGTTGATCCTGATTCAATTAAATAAGTTATGAACAATTGACTCTCAACTTGTGGACAACCTGTGTATAACTAGCTTTCTTATGAAAAAACTGTGCATAAGTTGAGAGAATTATGAAATAAAAGGATAAATATCAATTCCATATTGAAACTTAATCCACAAATGATTTACAATAAAACACAGATTATAATTTTTTTTAATAGTTGATGAAACTACTAAAAATAAAAAAACAACTTCGTTTTTGTGTTTAAGTTATTAAATGAATGATTTACTATGTGAAAGAAGGAAAAAGAAATGTTGGAAATTATTACATCGAGTTTTACACAAGGTGTTGTCTGGGCCGTTATGGCTTTAGGCGTATATATTACTTTTCGCTTGCTCGATATAGCTGATTTATCTGCTGAAGGAAGTTTTCCACTTGGTGCGGCGATTTGTGCTACCTTAATCACCAGTGGGGTACATCCCATTTTTGCAACCATTGCGGCTTTCTTTGGAGGCGGCTTAGCCGGAGTGGTTGCAGGGTGGATTCATACGAAACTAAAAATACCAGCTCTGTTGACCGGTATTTTACTGTTAACTGCGTTGTATTCTATTAATTTACATGTGATGACCGGCCGGCCTAATATAGCTTTATTGGGTCAATCAACTTTATATTCAATTGTTCAAGAGGCGACTGGATGGAGTAAAAATTTAAGTGTAACCGTGGTAACCTTATTAATTTTGGCAATTATTATTATTTTATTAGTGACCTTTCTGAATACAGAGATTGGCTTAGCCTTAAGAACTACTGGGGATAATGAAACGATGAGTTCGGCCAATGGCATTAATACTAAAAGAATGAAAACTTTAGGTTATATGCTAGGTAATGGATTAATTGCATTGGCAGGAGCATTGGTTGCTCAAAAAGATGGATTTAGTGATATTGGTATGGGAATCGGGACGATTGTCATTGGCTTGGCTTCTATTATTGTGGCTGAAGTCATCTTACCTAACAAACCGCTTGCGATTCGTATGATTTCGCTTATTTTAGGAAGTTTTGTGTATCGCTTAATCATTGACATCATTTTAAATCAGCAATTAATCAGTATACGCGCAACAGACTTAAGATTATTCTCAGCAATCTTACTAACGATTGTGTTATATCTACCTGAGTTTCAAAGAAATCAGTTACAGAAAAAAGGTATTGCTAATGGAGGTCGTTCAAAATGAGTCAATTAGTTTTAAATAATATTCACAAAACTTTTGGGATGGGAACCGTGAATGAAAATCATGTTTTAAAAGGAATTGATTTAACCTTAGATAAAGGTGATTTCGTAACGGTTATCGGAGGTAATGGGGCCGGCAAATCTACTTTGCTTAATACCATTGCGGGTCATCATATTCCTGATCAAGGAACGATTATGATTGGAGAGGCGGATATTACCACTTTATCGAACCATCAAAGAGCTAATAAAATAGGCTATGTCTTTCAAGACCCTAAATTGGGGACGGCACGTCGTTTAACGATTCAAGAAAATATGGCACTAGCAAACCGTAGAGGGTTAAATCGTGGTTTATCATGGGGTGTAAAACGATCTGAACGCGAATTTATAAAAAATAAATTATCGTCTTTAGGTTTAGGGTTGGAAAATCGCTTAAATACAGATGTCGAATTTTTATCAGGTGGTCAAAGACAAGCCTTAACTTTATTGATGGCCACCTTAAGAGAACCAGAATTATTATTGTTAGATGAGCATACGGCTGCTTTAGATCCTAAAACGAGTGAAATGGTATTAAACTTAACCGATAAAATAATTGCCGAACAGAATTTGACTGCCTTAATGATTACGCATAATATGGCGGATGCGATCAAATATGGAAATCGATTGATTATGCTACATCATGGAAAAGTCATTTTGGATGTTAAAGAGCATGAAAAGAAAAATATGACCGTGATTGATTTGTTAGACTTATTTAAGCAACATAGTGGCGAAACGGTAACTTCAGATGCAATGCTGTTAAGTTAGGAGAATCAAAACATATGAAAAAGAATAGTTTATTGCAAAAACTGATTCTATGGTTTAGTTTAATTATTTATTTAACGATTTTGGGGAATCAATACTTCAGTTGGAATTTATTAGGAATGAATCCTTTGACACTTTCAATGTTCGGCATTTTTATTGGTAGTTTATTAATGTGGTTATTTATCGCTATTGATTGGCCAAGTCTCTTGTGTTTATTAGGTATGGCTTTAATACCAGAAATTGGTTTCAATACAGTATTACCACTTTCATTTGGCAATGCAACCTTTGCATTTTTATTATTTACTTTTTTATTGACTTATTCCTTAGAGCAAACCTTTTTCATTAAACGAGTGACTGCATGGGCACTTCATAGTCGATGGGCTCAAGCCTCCTCTTGGAAATTATTAATTGCCTTTTATTGCGTTATGTTATGTTTAGGCAGTTTTATTTCGCCGACTATTTTGTTTATGATTGCGTATCCTATTTTTGAAGAATTGGCTCATCAGTTCGGATTTGACAAAGGGAATCGCAATGCGGCGATTATGATTTTTACATTATATACCACTATCGCCATAGGGACTGCAATGACACCGATTAATCATGTGTTTGCGATAACGGCCATTGGAATGTATGAAGCAGCTTTTAATGCTTCTATAAGTTATTTTCAATACATGATGATTGGTATTCCGACAGGTGTCATTATTTTTATAGTTTTATTAATTTTTCTAAAATATGTTTGGAAATTAGAATTAGCAGAAGTCACAAGTCAACGTCTTGAATCACTAAAAAGTATTCCTAAAATGTCCCGTGAAGAAAAATGGATTGTGACTGTATTTGCAATGGTTGTAGCGATGTGGTTGTTACCAGAATTATTTATGATGATTCTACCGAATCTTTCAGCCTTTTTTAAACAAGTAGGAATTGTGTTCCCGCCATTAATGGGTGTGATTTTGTTAGCGGTGATACGAATTTCAGGTAAACCATTACTTAATATTAACCAAGCCATGAAAGAGGGAGTTTATTGGCCTAGTTTATTATTGGTGGCAGCAACTTTAGCCTTGGGAAGTATGCTAGCAGATGAGAATGTTGGGATTGTAGCACTTCTAAATAATGGTATAGCTCCTATCTTTACTAATTTGTCAGGATTTGTAGTAGTATTAATTTTTGTTCTTTGGGCGGGATTACAAACAAACTTAAGTTCCAATCTGGTTACAGTATCAGTCGTATCGGCAGTGGCGAATGCATTAGCTAATTCCATGGATTTTAGCGCTAATTCGGCTTTAATTGCGGTATTTATTGGCTTTATGTCATCGATGGCGATGATGACCCCACCAGCGATGCCTTATGTAGCCATTGCGATTGGTGAGAGATGGCTTACGAGCCGTCAGGCATTAATCTTTGGTTTGGTGATACTAACGGTGACTATTTTAAGCTGTATGTTAGTGGGTTACCCAATAGGCAATGGTATTTTATGAAAGTAGGGATGAAATGTTAGGGCAACAACGTGCTAAAATTGATCAAATTGACACGCAACTTGTTAAATTATTTGAAGAACGAATGAAAGTTGTCGAAGAAATTATTGACATAAAAATTGGATTGAATATGGATATACTTGATTCAAGTAGAGAATCAAAAGTGATTGAAACAGCAGTTAGTCGATTAGAAAATCCTGAACTAGCAAGTGAAACGCGCGAATTTTTTACCGAGTTAATGAGTATATCCAGAAATTATCAGGCAAAAATCCGTCAAAATAAATTAAATTAATAATTGGACTAGTCAAGCCTTTGAATATATGGTACACTATTGGAGATTTAAGGACTTTAAGGTGTACCGAGAGTATACTAAGGCTACATGTTAGTTAACGATATTAGATCGTATAAGCCCTTAAGCCAAAAATAAGGGCTATTTTTGTATGCACTTTTACGAAAATAGCGGAAAAGAGGGAAAGATGGAGACATCAACAAACAAACCATTATTATTAGACGTTCATGAAAAGCCGGCCTTTTTACCTGGAGTGTTGCTGAGTTTTCAACATGTTTTTGCAATGTTTGGCGCAACAATTTTAGTGCCTTTAATCCTAGGGATGTCAGTCTCTACCGCTTTATTTGCTAGTGGTATTGGGACGCTTATTTATATCTTTGCAACGAAAGCGCAAGTTCCAGTTTATCTAGGGTCATCATTTGCTTACATATCAGCCATGGCGATAGCGAAAGAAGCAATGGGTGGCAAAATAGATGCAGCCCAAACAGGTATTATGTTGGTCGGGCTTATCTATGTCTTTACGGCTATTTTAATTAAAAAAATTGGTAGCGAATGGGTTAATCGTATTCTTCCGCCTGTAGTGATCGGTCCAATGATAATGGTTATTGGGTTGGGATTAGCGAATTCAGCCGTAACCAATGCGGGGTTTGTTAAAGAGGGTGATTGGCGAAATATTGTGGTTGCTTTGATTACATTTGGCGTGTCAGCTCTCATTACTGTCAAAGGCAAAGGGTTTATTAAAGTCGTACCTTTCTTAATTGCTATTATCGTAGGATACCTTTTTGCGATTGTTTTTGGCTTAGTAGATTTTACTCCAGTAGTTAATGCTGATTGGCTAGCCATTCCTGACATGAGTTTACCGTTTGCGACTTCTTTTTTGAGTTTAAAACAATATAATCTTTATTTTGGTCCGGAAGCTTTGGCCATATTACCGATTGCTGTCGTGACAGTGGCTGAACATATCGGCGATCATATCGTATTGGGAGAAATCACTAACCATGACTATGTTCAAAAACCAGGTTTACACCGCACATTAATTGGTGATGGGGTCGCAACTTTTGTGTCAGCCTTAATTGGGGGACCAGCTAATACAACCTATGGTGAAAATACTGGGGTTATTGGTATGACCAGAATAGCGAGTGTGTCAGTTATTCGAAATGCAGCCGTAATCGCGATTGTTTTAAGCTTCTTTGGTAAATTTACCGCCTTAATTTCAACCATTCCTAATGCGGTATTAGGTGGAATGGCAATCCTTTTATATGGAGTTATTGCAAGTAATGGATTAAAAGTCATGATAAAAGCAAGAACGAATTTTAATCACTCACGTAATCTCATCATTGCCAGTGCGATGTTAGTTATTGGTTTAGGGGGTGCTGTTTTAGAAGTGGGATCAGCTTTAACTATTTCAGGTACCGCTTTAAGTGCCATTGTCGGAGTTATTTTAAATCTAGTTTTACCAGAAGAAGATTAATAAAAAAACGATAGACATTTTCTATTTGTCGCTATCTGAAGTTAGCGTGGTAGAAAATGTCTATTTTAGTATGCAGTAGTACTCAACGGTGTCGCATCAAAACAAGTGCTGCTGCAATAGGGTTGAGTGGTAAACAAAGCCGTTCGAGGCTTTGAAGATTATAGAGCTTTAAGCGATCTTGCTTTTGAAACCAGTTAATTAAAAGTATTTTGACAATTGGGATGGTTTTATCAACACCCTCTACTTCAAAATGTAAGGTAGCTGCTAATGTTAAAGGAAACCAAGCAATGAGATTAAGTAACGATTGATGAATAATATATTCCGGTTCATCTTCGTGGATCATTAATAATTCATTACTTTTTAGTTGTTCTAGACTCATTGGTTGATGTAAAGTGTAGTGATGAGAGAGTTTATGAAAATTCACAGGGAAATTTTGATTTAGAAAAGTTAATAGCTCGTTAAAATATGATTGGCTATCTACAATAAGATTCTGTTGGTAAGCGGTGATGATTTTAACAATAGAATCGCCTAAAAAACCAACAGGTATCAAGTGGGATGAGTCTCCTAATTCACTTACAATAATTTTAGAGTAAACTTCTAAGGTTTGTTTTAGTAGCAGAAGGGATGGGATTCCTATTTTAGATTGTGTACCTTGAAACAAAGGATGAGTACTAATAGTAACAGCACAATTAACGATATGATGCGACATTCTTCAACCTCCTTAAGAAAACGTTTACTTTATTGTAATAAATTTAACAAAGGAAGTCTAGTTGGAATTTAATAGAATTAAAAGGCTTTATTTCTTAAAAATGATAAAGTTTCTCATAATTCAATTGAATTAATTAGTATTTTAAGGTATACTCCAACTACAAATTAAATTATAGTAAGAAGGGGTTAATGATTATGCAATTATTTATGCAACAACTCATAAACGGAATTGCCCTGGGGAGTATTTACGCTTTGGTCGCCTTAGGTTATACCATGGTTTATGGAACCATTAAATTAATAAACTTCGCTCATGGCGACATCTATATGGTGGGAGCTTTCTTTGGATATTATTTGGTCAGTATTTTACAAATGAATGTTTATTTAGCGATGATTGTCGCAATGTTCTTTTGTGCCATTTTAGGAGTAATGATCGAACGGATCGCGTATAAACCTTTGAGAAATTCAACACGTGTAGCAGCCCTTATTACTGCAATTGGTGTCTCTTATTTATTGCAAAATTCTATGATATATTTTGTAGGACCTGAAGTTAAGGCCTTTCCAAGTACCGTTACTAACCAAATTTATAGAGTGTTCGGATTAGTAATTAATTCTAAGCAAATACTTGTTTTTATCACAACCGTAATTTTTATGGTTTTATTACAAATTATTGTGAAATATACCAAGATGGGAAAAGCAATGCGTGCGGTAGCGGTTGATGCGGAAGCAGCTCAATTGATGGGTATTAATGTCGATCGAGTAATTTCTTTTACGTTTGCCCTCGGATCCGGTTTAGCAGGAATTGCAGGTGTATTAGTAGGTGTTTATTATAACTCAATTATTCCAACGATGGGGATTACGTATGGATTGAAAGCTTTCGTTGCAGCAGTGGTAGGTGGAATCGGCAGTATTCCAGGCGCGATGGTTGGTGGGTACTTGATTGGTTTATTAGAAACCATCGTTACTTTTTTAGGATGGTCAACGTATCGTGATGCGGCTGTTTATGGATTGTTAATTGTTATATTATTAGTATTACCTTCCGGATTGTTCGTTAAAAATGTTAGAGAGAAAGTTTAGGTGGTCAAGATGCAAAGATTACATTTTAAAAATATCATATGGTTACTGACCGCAATTTTAGGATTTGTATTATTGTCTTTTCTAGTTAATAGAGGTATTATTAATCGTTTTTATCAGATTACGCTAGTTACTATTATGATCAATATTATTTACGCTGTCGGACTGAATTTGGTCTTAGGAATTGCGGGACAATTTTCTTTAGGACATGCAGCTTTTATCGCAATTGGTGGATACTCAAGTGCGATCATTAGTAAATCATTTGAAAATAGTTTAATCGGCATGTTTGTAGGAATGGGAATTGGTATCGTGTTATCTATTTTACTAGCTTTAATAGTCGGAATTCCGACATTAAGATTAAAGGGGGACTATTTAGCCATTGCGACTTTAGGTGTTGCTGAAATTGTTCGGGTAGTCATTAATAATATGAGAGATTTAACTAATGGGCCAGCAGGAATTAGTGGAATCCCTCTCGTTACAACATGGCAATTAGTTTATTTCTTTTTAGTTTTAACGACCATATTTATTCTTAATTATGTCTACAGTAGTGCCGGACGTGCGACGATGGCGATACAACAAGATGAAATTGCTGCTGAAGCGATGGGAGTAGATGTAACAAAATATAAGGTGCTAGCATTTGTCATTGGGGCAATCACCGCCAGTATCGCAGGGGCATTACAAGCAAATTATATTGGTATTGTGACACCGAGTGATTATACTTTTGCTAAATCAATTGATATTTTAATTATTGTGGTGTTTGGTGGAATCGGTAGTTTTACCGGTACCTTTGTAGCCGCCGTTATTCTAGGAGTATTAAATGTGTTTTTACAAGATTTTGGCCAATTAAGAATGATCATTTATGGATTTGCAGTTATTTTAATTATGATTTTTAGACCAGGTGGTTTATTAGGGACTTCAGAATTAAGAATCGGCCAAATAGTCGCTAATTTGTTTAATCATCGTAAGGAGGTAGCTAAATGAGTTTATTAGAAGTAAATCAGTTGACTAAAAATTTTGGTGGTTTAGCGGCAGTCTCCAATGTATCGATGCATTTAGAAAAAAATGAATTAGTGGGACTGATTGGACCTAATGGGGCAGGTAAAACAACATTTTTTAATTTGTTAACCGGCGTTTATGTGCCAAGCGAAGGCGAAGTGAAAATGCATACGCACCAAGGGGAAAAAATATTAAATGGTCTAAAGCCGGATAAAATAAGTAGTTATGGTTTAGCTAGAACATTTCAAAATATTCGTTTATTCAAAGACCAACCTGTAATTGAAAATGTCATGGTAGCAATGAATCGTGAACAAGGTAATTCGATTTTTTCAACGGTTTTTAGAACTAAACATTATTATCAAACGGAAGAAAAATTAAGAGCAGAAGCAATGGCTTTATTGAAGATTTTCAATTTAGATCAGTTAGCGAATGAAAAAGCAAAAAATCTCGCTTATGGACAACAGCGCCGATTAGAAATTGTTCGAGCGTTGGCGACTAAACCGAAAATTTTATTTTTAGATGAACCCGCAGCTGGAATGAATCCTAATGAAACCGCAGAATTGACCGAGTTAATTGCACAAATCAGAGAGCAGTTTGATCTGACGATTGTTTTAATTGAACATGATATGTCATTAGTAATGAAAATCTGTCAAAGAATATATGTATTGGAGTATGGACGTTTAATCGCTCATGGTACTCCTGAGGAAATTAAACAAAATCCTGATGTAATCAGAGCGTACCTAGGAGGTGACGAATAATGCTTGTTGTCAATGATTTAGTTGTCAATTATGGTATGATTAAAGCGGTAAGACAAGTTTCATTTGAAGTTAAAGAAGGCGAAATCGTCACCTTAATCGGAGCAAATGGTGCTGGAAAGTCGACTATATTGAGGACAATCTCTGGATTGGTAAAACCCGCTTCGGGTTCAATGGTTTTTAATAATAATGACTTGCATAAAATGAGTCCACAAAATATTGTAAAAAATGGCCTAATACATGTGCCAGAAGGACGTCATGTGTTTAAAGGCATGACTGTTAAGGAAAATTTAGAAATGGGGGCTTTTTTAAGAAAGGATAAAGAAAACTTAGCGCGGGAAGTAGAAGAGGTTTTTGAGCGTTTCCCCGTTCTTAAAGAGAGAATTAATCAAGATGCTGCAACCTTATCCGGTGGTGAACAACAAATGTTAGCAATGGGAAGAGCGTTGATGTCAAAACCAAAATTATTATTATTAGATGAACCATCAATGGGTCTAGCTCCAATTTTTATCCGAGAAATATTCAATATAATAACGGAAATTAATAAAAAAGGCACGACCATTTTATTAATCGAACAAAATGCAAAAATGGCTCTTTCTATCGCAGACCGGGGTTATGTTTTAGAAACCGGTAAAATTGTTTCAAGTGGATCAGGTCAAGACTTATTAGCAAGTGATGAAGTTCAAAAAGCCTATTTAGGAGGTTAGTTAACGATGTATGTAAAAAATTATATGACTACTAATTTGATTTTAATTGGACCAGAAGCATCCATGATAGATGCTAATGATTTAATGAAGCAACACAATATTAATCGTTTGCCTGTAGTAGAAAATGAGCGTTTAGTAGGACTCATTACCCGCAATATTATTGTTGAAAATTCACCCTCAGGTGCGACAAGTTTAAGTAAATACGAACTCAATTATTTATTAGATAAAACAAAAGTAAAAGATATTATGGAAAAACAGGTTATCCAAATAACACCTGATCAACTACTTGAAGAAGCAGCAGTTATAATGCGTAATTCAAATATTGGGGTTTTAGTGGTAAGTGAAAACAACCATATAAAAGGTATCATCACGGATAAAGATATTTTTAGAGCCTTTGCTGACATCTCGGGCTATAATATTCCGGGTTCTAGTGTGGTAGTGGCAGTGCAACAAGATCGTCGAGGCGTTATTGAAGAGATTGGTGATGCCTTACTAGAATCAGATTCTAACCTGACCAATTTAGTGGTATATCATACAGAAGATGGGATTCGAGTCGTTATTCACATTGATAATGACAATCCTAATGATTTAGTTGAAAAACTAAAAAATCGAAATTTAATCGTCAATTCAGTCCAAGTTAAAGAAATAGAATAGGAAAATGAGCATTTTTGCTCATTTTTCTGTTTTTTTTAGTTGACGGAGCCTATAATTTATGATAAGTTTATGTAGGTGTTTTTAATGACAGATTCCTGAATACCAGTCGTGCTGACTGCTTAAAAACCCTATCATTAGGAGGCAACAAAGGTTGCTGTAAATTTTTTATTCAAAAATGACACACTTGGATGTGTGGACTAAGATTTTAAGAGAGGAGGACCTTTAAATGCCAACAATTAATCAATTAGTTAATAAACCACGTAAGTCAAAATCAACTAAATCAAATTCACCGGCTTTAAATAAAGGTTACAACAGTTTCAAAAAAGCTCAAACAGATACATTCTCACCTCAAAAACGTGGTGTTTGTACACGTGTGGGTACTATGACACCTAAAAAACCTAACTCAGCATTACGTAAATATGCCCGTGTTCGTTTATCAAACTTAATGGAAGTTACAGCTTATATCCCAGGGATTGGCCATAACTTACAAGAACACAGCGTGGTTTTAATTCGTGGTGGTCGTGTTAAAGACTTACCAGGGGTACGTTACCACATCGTTCGTGGTGCTTTAGATACAGCAGGGGTTAATAACCGTGCTCAAAGCCGTTCAAAATACGGTACTAAAAAACCTAAATCTAAATAAACAATTAAAATAGAGACTTAAATTAATACAATTTCAGAAAGGAGGATTTTGAATGCCTCGTAAAGGAGCAATCGCTAAACGTGAAGTTTTAGCAGATCCAATTTATAATTCAAAATTAGTTACCCGTACAATTAACCGTTTAATGGTTGATGGAAAACGTGGTAAAGCTGCAACAATCTTATATTCAGCTTTCGATATTATCCGTGAACAAACAGGCCAAGATCCATTAGAAGTTTTTGATCAAGCAATTGAAAACATTATGCCATTATTAGAAGTTAAAGCTCGTCGTGTCGGTGGTGCCAACTTCCAAGTACCAGTAGAAGTTCGTCCAGATCGTCGTTATACTTTAGCTATCCGTTGGTTAGTGAACTACTCACGTCTACGTGGAGAAAAAACAATGGAAACTCGTTTAGCTCGTGAAATCATGGATGCTGCCAACAATACAGGTGCTTCAGTTCGTAAACGTGAAGACACACATAAAATGGCAGAAGCAAATAAAGCATTTGCACACTACCGCTGGTAAGATTTTTATGTTAGAATTTTTAATGACAGCATTTTATTTAATGGTAAAATGCAGTCATTTGTTGACATCTACTCAAAAAATGAAAGAGGGGTATATTTCAGATGGCAAAACGAGAGTTTTCTCTTGAAAAAACACGTAATATCGGTATCATGGCTCACATCGATGCTGGTAAGACAACAACGACAGAACGTATCTTGTACTATACTGGTCGTATCCATAAAATTGGTGAAACTCATGAGGGTGGCGCTCAAATGGACTGGATGGAACAAGAACAGGAACGTGGTATTACCATTACTTCAGCTGCAACAACAGCTCAATGGAACAACCATCGTGTAAACATTATCGATACTCCAGGACACGTGGACTTTACTGTCGAAGTAGAACGTTCATTACGTGTATTGGATGGTGCGGTCGCATTATTAGACGGACAATCAGGTGTAGAACCTCAAACTGAAACAGTTTGGCGTCAAGCGAGTGCTTATAATGTTCCTCGTGTTGTATTCGTTAATAAGATGGATAAAACCGGTGCTGACTTCTTATATTCAGTAGGAACAATCCATAGCCGATTACAAGCGAATGCTCACCCTGTTCAATTACCTATTGGAGCTGAAGATAACTTCAGAGGTATCATTGATTTATTAAACATGAGAGCTTACTTATATAATAATGATTTAGGTACTGATATCGAAGAAATTGATATTCCTGAAGAATACCAAGAATTAGCTGAAGAGTGGCGTGATAAATTAGTTGAAGCTGTTGCTGAAACAGACGAAGAGCTAATGATGGCTTACCTTGAAGGTGAAGAAATTGACGTACCTACCTTAAAAGCAGCTATCCGTAAAGCAACTGTAGCAGCAGAATTCTATCCAGTATTCTGTGGTTCAGCTTTCAAAAACAAAGGTGTTCAATTATTGCTTGATGGAGTAATTGATTATTTACCTGCACCAATCGATATTCCTTCAATTAAAGGGACTTTACCTGATACAGGTGAAGAAGTAGAACGTCATGCAGATGACTCAGAACCGTTCTCAGCATTAGCATTTAAAGTTATGACAGACCCATTCGTTGGTCGTTTAACATTCTTCCGTGTTTACTCTGGAACTTTAGAATCAGGTTCATACGTTAAGAACTCTACTAAAGGGAAACGTGAACGTGTCGGACGTATCTTACAAATGCACGCTAACTCTCGTCAAGAGATTTCAGAAGTATTCTCTGGAGACATTGCTGCAGCTGTCGGATTAAAAGATACAGGTACTGGCGACACTTTATGTGATGAAAAAGAAGAAGTTATCTTAGAATCAATGGAATTCCCAGAACCAGTTATTGAAGTTGCAATTGAACCAAATTCAAAAGCAGATCAAGATAAAATGGGGATTGCTTTACAAAAATTATCTGAAGAAGATCCAACCTTCCGTGCATCAACTAACCATGAAACTGGACAAACAATCATCGCTGGTATGGGTGAGTTACACTTAGATATTATCGTGGACCGTTTGAAACGTGAATTTAAAGTTGAAGCAACTGTAGGTGCTCCACAAGTTTCATATCGTGAAACATTCCGTGGTACTACTCAAGCAGAAGGTAAATTTGTTCGTCAATCAGGTGGTAAAGGACAATACGGTCACGTATGGATTGAATTTACACCAAATGAAGAAGGTAAAGGATTCGAATTCGAAAACGCGATTGTTGGTGGGGTTGTTCCTCGTGAATATATTCCTGCAGTCGAAGCCGGCTTGAAAGATGCAATGGAAAACGGTGTGTTAGCTGGGTTCCCATTAGTTGATATTAAAGCTAAATTGTATGATGGATCTTACCATGATGTCGATTCATCAGAAACAGCCTTTAAAGTAGCCGCGTCAATGGCATTGAAAGCAGCTGCGAAAAAAGCTAATCCATCTATTTTAGAACCAATGATGGCCGTAGAAATTACTGTTCCTGAAGAATACTTCGGTGATGTAATGGGTCACATCAACGCTCGTCGTGGACGTATTGAAGGTTCAGAAGTACGTGGTAATGCACAAATTGTTAAAGGTATGATTCCTTTAGCAGAAATGTTTGGATATGCAACTACATTACGTTCAGCAACTCAAGGACGTGGTACATTCTCAATGACATTTGATCACTATGAAGATGTTCCTAAATCAATTGCTGAAGAAATCATTGCAAAATACGGTACTAAATCAGCTGAATAAGCCTGAATTAGCACACTAAAATCTAGAAGGACTGTATTATTGAAATTATAGTCCTTTCTAGGTATAATAATTATGATAGATTAATCATCTATAAAAATAGAACTTATTCTTAGGAGGAATTAACTAAAATGGCAAAAGAAAAATTTGACCGCTCAAAACCACACGTTAACGTTGGTACATTAGGACACGTTGACCACGGTAAAACAACATTATCAGCAGCTATCGCAACAGTGTTAGCAAAACAAGGTTTCGGACAAGCTCAAGCTTACGACCAAATCGATAACGCTCCAGAAGAAAAAGAACGTGGAATCACAATCAATACTTCTCATATCGAGTATGAAACAGCTAATCGTCACTACGCTCACGTTGACTGCCCAGGACACGCGGACTACGTTAAAAACATGATCACTGGTGCTGCTCAAATGGACGGTGCAATCTTAGTAGTTTCTGCAGCTGATGGTCCAATGCCTCAAACACGTGAACATATCTTATTATCACGTCAAGTAGGTGTTCCTTACATGGTTGTCTTCTTAAATAAAGTTGACATGGTTGACGATGAAGAATTATTAGAATTAGTTGAAATGGAAGTTCGTGATTTATTATCTGAATACGAATTCCCTGGAGACGACGTTCCAGTAATCGCTGGTTCAGCTTTAAAAGCTTTAGAAGGCGAAGAACAATATGAAGCTAAAGTATTAGAATTAATGGAAGCTGTAGATACATACATTCCAGAACCAGTTCGTGATACTGAAAAACCATTCATGATGCCAGTTGAAGACGTGTTCTCAATCACAGGTCGTGGTACAGTTGCTACTGGACGTGTTGAACGTGGACAAGTTAAAGTTGGTGACGAAGTTGAAATCGTTGGTATTGCTGAAGAAATTAGCAAAACAACTGTAACTGGTGTTGAAATGTTCCGTAAATTATTAGATTACGCTGAAGCTGGAGATAACATTGGTGCGTTATTACGTGGTGTTACACGTGAACAAATCCAACGTGGTCAAGTATTAGCAAAACCAGGAACAATTACACCTCATACTAAATTCGAGGCTGAAGTTTATGTATTATCAAAAGAAGAAGGTGGACGTCATACTCCATTCTTCGCTAACTACCGTCCTCAATTCTACTTCCGTACAACAGACGTTACAGGTGTTGTAGAATTACCAGAAGGTACAGAAATGGTAATGCCTGGAGATAACGTTGCAATGACAGTTGAATTAATTCACCCAATCGCGATTGAAGATGGAACTCGTTTCTCTATCCGTGAAGGTGGACGTACTGTTGGTGCTGGTACAGTTACTAAAGTTATTCAATAATTTTAATCAAATTATTTAGGTGATTGATTTTAGTCAATCACCTTTTTTTATGCTAAAAAGTGGAATTTTCTGTAACGAAGTGTTACTTTCTCTATCGATACTAAAAACAAAGGTTCGTTGTCAAAGGGTGAGGGTAACATAAGTGACTCTGATTACTCAAAGCCCTGCGCTTTAAAGTACCGAGCATTGATTAAACAGAATTTAAAAAGTTTATGCTAGCTTCATGACGACTAGCAATTTATTGTGAGTATTGATATAATTATTGAAGTTAGAAAGGAGCACCTATATGAAAATAAATGAACTATTTAATAAGATATATTCTGCATTACCAGGACTTTTAGGCGCTGGCCTACTGTTGGTCATAGCCTTATTTATGGCTTTTTTAGCAAAAAAATTAACAACAAAAGGATTGGATAAAGTAGAGTTTGATACTAAATTGCAAAAATGGGGAATGGCGAAGAATGACGAGGAATCGAATATCTTTATTGAAACAATAGGTTCTCTGGTGTATTTTGTGACCATTCTATTATTTACACCTTTCATATTTACTGGCTTGAATTTATCTGGTGTAGCGGACCCAGTTATTATAATGCTAGATAAATTTTGGGATTTTATCCCTAATCTACTAGTATCCGTGATGATTATTATCATCGGATCTTATTTATGTAAATTTATCAAAAAATTAAGTCGCAATTTATTCGAAGGAATTGACGTTGATCGTTGGTATAGAAAGTTAATCGGGCAGCAGGAAACTGCAGATTTTGTTACAGAAACTCGGTTAGCTGAAGTTTTATCTTCTATTATATATGTTTTGATTTACATTCCTATTATTACAGTAGCTCTACAAATATTAGGCATATCGACCATCTCAGATCCCATTGTTTCTGTATTGAATCAAATTGTGAGTGTGATCCCAAATGTATTAGCCGCTGTCGTTTTAGTCATCATTGGAAACTTTATTGCTAAATTAGTCGCTGATTTGATTGAGAGTATGTTGAAAACTTCAGGTATTGATAAATATTCACAGTATTTAAACTTTAAAGGCGAAACGAGTATTTTGATATCCAATGTATCTGCTCAAATTATTCAAGCGGTATTGATGATATTTTTCCTAGTAGAAGCCATTTCGGTTTTACAATTAGATGTATTAAACTCAATTGGTAATTCGATAATTGCCTACTTGCCTGCTGTTGTGAGCTCAGTTATTATCTTAGCAGTAGGGATTATTGGTGGAAATGTATTAGCTACATTTTTAGCGAAAGTATCGGGCAGTAAACTGTTTGGAGAATTCATTCGATATGGGGTTATTATCTTTGCTGTCTTCATGACCTTGGATCAATTAAAATTTGCACAAACGATTGTCAATACTAGTTTTACTATGTTGCTCGGTGCATTTGCAGTTGCTTTTGCTTTAGCCTTTGGATTGGGTGGAAGAGACTTTGCTGCCAAACAACTTGAAAAAGCAGATCGGGCTTTAAATAATGAAGCGGATCTAAATGAAAAAAGTGAATAAATCAAATAAAATAAGCCGTGTAAAAGGCTTATTTTATTTGATTAAAATTGAAAACGAAACCACAAAAAAAGTTTCAAAAAAGCCTTGCTATTACACATTGTTTTCCGTATAATAATAGCTGTGCCTATTTATAGGGATTATTATGCTCTAAAACAGGCCCCCTTTATTTAAGAGGGAGACGGCAATGAAGCGAGAGGTTGTGACACACTAGGGTGAGTTGCCACGGCTTAGTTGGTCAGAAATTCTTGTGGAGCAAGTCATATTAATTAAATTTGACGAAGGAGGAAACAAAAATGGCAAAACAAAAAATCCGTATTCGTTTAAAAGCTTATGAACATAGAGCTTTAGACGTATCAGCGAACAAAATCGTAGAATCAGCACAAAGAACAGGAGCGAAAACAGCTGGACCAATTCCATTACCAACTGAACGTTCTTTATATACTGTTATTCGTGCGACACATAAATACAAAGATTCTCGTGAGCAATTTGAAATGCGTACACACAAACGTTTAATCGACATTATTGAGCCAACTGCTAAAACAGTAGATGCTTTAATGAAATTAGACTTACCAAGTGGTGTGGACGTAGAAATTAAATTATAAAAATAAAATAAAACGGAGGTGTACTCATGACCAAAGGAATCTTAGGAACAAAAGTAGGAATGACTCAATTCTTCACAGAAAATGGTGAATTAATTCCAGTAACTGTTGTTGAAGCTGCTCCAAACGTAGTTTTACAAGTAAAAACAGTTGAAACTGACGGATACGAAGCTGTCCAATTAGGATATGGCGATTTACGTGAAGTATTAACAAACAAACCTGCTAAAGGTCATGTAGCAAAAGCAAATGCTACTCCTAAGCGCTTCATTCGCGAATTTCGTGATGTTGAGCTTGGAGAATATGAAGTAGGGCAAGAAATCACAGTAGAAACATTCGCGGTGGGTGACATCGTCGATGTAACAGGAACATCTAAAGGGAAAGGTTTCCAAGGTGTAATTAAACGTCACGGCCAAAGTCGTGGACCAATGGCACATGGTTCTCGTTTCCACCGTCGTCCTGGATCAATGGGTATGGCGTCAGATGCTTCTAAAGTATTTAAAGGTAAAAAATTACCTGGACAAACTGGTGGCGATCGTGTAACAATTCAAAACTTAGAAATTGTTTCAGTTGACGTTGAAAACAATGTTATCTTAATTAAAGGTAATGTTCCAGGAGCTAAAAAATCTTTAGTAGAAGTTAAACAAGCTATTAAATCAGTTAAATAATATCGAGGAAGGAGGAACGAGATAAAATGCCAAAAGTTACATTATTTAAACAAGATGGTTCTACAGCGGGAGAAATCGAATTAAACGAAGCTGTCTTCGGTATCGAACCAAACGAAGGAGTTATGTTCGATGCGGTTATTATGCAACGTGCATCATTACGTCAAGGAACACACGCTGTGAAAAATAGAAGTGCAGTGCGTGGTGGAGGACGTAAACCATGGAGACAAAAAGGGACTGGTCGTGCGCGCCAAGGTTCTATTCGCTCACCACAATGGGTTGGTGGAGGAACTGTATTTGGTCCAACACCTCGTTCATACAGTTATAAATTACCAAGAAAAGTTCGTCGTTTAGCTTTACAATCTGTGTTATCACAAAAAGTATTAGACGGAAAATTAATTGTAGTTGATTCATTACAATTTGATGCACCAAAAACAAAAGAGTTCAAACAATTCTTAAATAACATTAATGTTGATTCTAAAACTTTATTAGTTTTAGAAGGAGAAAACACTAATGCGTTTTATTCAGCTCGTAACATCAATACTGTTAAAGTCATTGACGACAATAACGTTAACGTATTAGATGTCATGAATTACGATACAGTAATTCTTACACAAGCTGCACTTTCTACAGTAGAGGAGGCTTTAGCATAATGCAATTATCAGAAGTGATTTTACGTCCAGTTATTACTGAGCAATCAATGCGCTTAATGGATGAAAATAAATATACTTTCGAAGTTGATCGCCGTGCAGACAAACCTTATATTAAACAAGCGGTTGAAGCAATGTTCGAAGGAGTTAAAGTTGCTAAAGTAAACACTGTTAATGTTGATGGTAAATTAAAACGTATGGGCCGCTACCAAGGCTTCACTCGTAAATATAAAAAAGCTATTGTAACATTAACACCTGATTCAAAAACAATCGAATTATTTGGCTCAGAAGCTGAATAATAATTAGTAAATATAGTAAAATAGGAGGGCATTTAAGTGGCTATTAAACATTACAAACCAACCTCTAATGGTCGTCGTAATATGACAGGCTACGATTTCTCAGAAATCACAACTTCAAAACCAGAGAAATCTTTATTAACTAGTCAAAAACAAAAAGCTGGTCGTAACAGTCAAGGTAAAATCACTGTTCGTCACCACGGTGGCGGTAACAAACGTGCATACCGTGTTATTGACTTCAAGCGTAATAAAGACGGTGTTGTTGGTACAGTTGCAACAATCGAATACGATCCAAACCGTTCAGCAAACATCGCTTTAATCCATTATGAAGATGGAGTGAAGACTTATATCCTTGCTCCAAAAGGTCTTAAAGTAGGACAAAAAATCCAATCTGGAGACGATGCGGATATCGTAATCGGTAACGCTTTAACATTAGCGAACATTCCAGTAGGTACAGTTGTTCATAACATCGAATTAAAACCAGGTAAAGGTGGACAATTAATTCGTTCAGCTGGTACAAGCGCACAAGTATTAGGACATGAAGGAAAATATACTTTAGTACGTTTAAATTCAGGTGAAGTACGTATGATTTTATCTACTTGTCGTGCAACAGTTGGTACAGTAGGAAATGAACAACACGAATTAATTAACATTGGTAAAGCAGGTCGTTCTCGTTGGTTATCTAAACGTCCAGAAGTACGTGGATCTGTAATGAACCCTAATGATCACCCACACGGTGGTGGTGAAGGTCGTGCGCCAATCGGTCGTCCAGCACCATTAACTCCTTGGGGTAAAAAAGCTCTTGGTATGAAAACTCGTGATGCTAAGAAAAAATCTAGCAAGTTAATCATTCGTGGTCGTAAAAAATAATAAATAGACAGTTTCGAAAAAATCGAAGGGAGGCTACACACTGTGAGTCGTAGTTTGAAAAAAGGACCTTTCGTTGATGCCCATTTAATGAAAAAAGTTGAAGAGCAAAACGAAAGCAGTAAAAAACAAGTAATTAAGACATGGTCTCGTCGTTCTACAATCTTCCCTAATTTTATTGGGTTAACTATTGCAGTATACGATGGACGCAAACATGTACCAGTGTATGTACAAGAAGATATGGTTGGTCATAAATTAGGCGAATTCGTACCAACACGTACATATAGAGGTCATGCTGCCGATGACAAAAAGACTAAGAAACGTTAATTAAGGAGGAACTAAGATGTCAGAACAAATTACATCTGCAAAAGCAATCGCAAAAACAGTTCGTATTGCGCCTCGTAAAGTTCGTTTAGTAGTCGATCTTATCAGAGGTAAAAAAATTGGAGAAGCAATGGCTATTTTAAAATATACGCCAAAATCAGCATCTCCAGTAGTTGAAAAAGTTTTAAAATCTGCAATCGCGAACGCTGAACATAATTATGATTTAGATTTAGAAAACTTATATGTAAGTGAAGCTTATGTTAACGAAGGACCAACTATGAAACGTTTCCGTCCACGTGCAAAAGGATCAGCTTCACCAATTAACAAACGTACAAGCCACATTACAATCGTGGTATCAGAAAAAGAGGAGGCTTAATTAATGGGTCAAAAAGTACATCCAATTGGTATGCGTGTAGGCGTAATCCGTGATTGGGATGCTAAATGGTATGCAGATAAGCAATATGCAGACTTCTTACATGAAGATTTACGCATCCGCGAATTCTTATTAAGCAAATTATCAGAGGCCTCTGTATCAACTATCCAAATTGAACGCGCATCTAATCGTGTGGTTGTTTCAATTCATACTGCTAAACCAGGTATGGTTATCGGTAAAGGTGGTTCAGAAGTCGATGCAATTCGTGCTGAATTAAATAAATTAACAGGCAAAAAAGTTCACATTAATATTGTTGAAATTAAAAAACCTGAGTTAGACGCAAAATTAGTTGCAGAAGATATCGCAAGACAATTAGAAAACCGTGTTGCATTCCGTCGTGCACAAAAACAAGCAATTCAACGTGTTATGAAAGCTGGAGCGCAAGGAGTTAAAACAATGGTTTCAGGACGTTTAAACGGAGCAGACATGGCTCGTACTGAAATGTATTCTGAAGGAACTGTTCCTTTACATACATTACGTTCAGATATCGATTATGCTTGGGAAGAAGCAGATACAACATACGGAAAATTAGGAGTTAAAGTATGGATTTGCCGTGGTGAAATCTTACCACAACGCAATACTGAGAAAGGAGGGAACTAATCAATGTTAGTACCAAAACGTGTAAAACACCGTCGTGAGTTCCGTGGGAAAATGCGCGGAGAAGCAAAAGGTGGAAAAAATGTAGACTTCGGTCAATATGGTTTACGTGCAACAGAATCTTCATGGATTACCAACCGTCAAATTGAAGCAGCGCGTATCGCGATGACAAGATTTATGAAACGTGGTGGGAAAGTATGGATCAAAATCTTCCCTCACAAATCTTATACATCTAAACCAATCGGAGTTCGTATGGGTTCTGGTAAAGGGGCACCTGAAGGATGGGTTGCACCAGTTAAACGTGGCAAAATCTTATTTGAAATTGCTGGGGTAAGTGAAGAAGTTGCACGTGAAGCATTCCGTTTAGCGTCTCACAAATTACCTGTCAAAACAAAATTCGTAAAACGTGAAGAATATGGTGGTGAATCGAATGCAAATTAAAGAAATTAGAGAATTATCCACTGCTGAAATGGTAGCGAAAGAACAAGAATTCAAAAAAGAATTATTCAACCTTCGATTCCAATTAGCTACAGGACAATTAGAAAACACTGCCCGTTTACGTCAAGTACGTAAATCTATTGCTCGTATCAAAACAGTCTTGCGTGAGCAAGAGTTGTCTAAGTAACCACAGGCAAAAGGAGGCACATAAACAATGACTGAAACACGCAATCAACGTAAAGTATACCAAGGTCGTGTCGTATCTGACAAAATGGATAAAACCATCACAGTTCAAGTAGATACTCGTAAAACACACCCAAAATATGGTAAACGTGTAAAATACTCTAAAAAATATAAAGCACATGATGAATTAAACAGTGCAAAAGAAGGCGACATCGTACGTATCATGGAAACTCGTCCATTATCTGCTACGAAACGCTTCCGTTTATTAGAGATTGTTGAAGAAGCAGTAATCATCTAATATACAGTTAATCTGGAAGGAGGAAATCGAAAATGATTCAAACAGAAAGTCGATTAAAAGTTGCCGACAACTCAGGTGCACGTGAAGTTTTAACAATAAAAGTTTTAGGTGGATCTGGTCGTAAAACAGCTAATATCGGTGACGTAATTGTCGCGTCGGTAAAACATGCAACACCCGGTGGAGTTGTTAAGAAAGGTGACATTGTTAAAGCTGTAATCGTTCGTTCTAAATCAGGAGCACGTCGTAAAGATGGTTCTTATATCAAGTTTGACGAAAATGCTTGTGTAATTATTCGTGATGATAAGAGCCCTCGTGGTACTCGTATCTTTGGTCCAGTTGCACGTGAATTACGTGATAACAACTACATGAAGATTGTTTCACTAGCTCCAGAAGTTCTGTAATACTAAACGAAGGAGGAAACCAAATTATGCGTATCAAAACAGGCGATAAAGTTCAAATTATAACTGGTAAAGATAAAGGTAAACAAGGTACAGTATTAAAAACTTTACCAAAGAAAGATCAAGTTGTAGTTGAAGGCTTAAATCTTGCTAAAAAACATGTTAAACCATCACAGACTGGTACAGGCGGAATCGAAGAATTCCCAGCACCAATTCACGTATCTAATGTTAAATTAGTAGACTCTAAAGGAGAGGCTACTCGTGTTGGATACCGCTTCGAAGATGGTAAAAAAGTTCGTTATTCTAAAAAATCAAACGAAACAATTAACTAATCTAAGAAGGGAGGAAAAATAATTTATGGTAAATCGTTTAAAAACTAAATTTACTGAAGAAGTAACACCAAAATTAGTTGAACAATTTGGTTATACATCAGTAATGCAAGTTCCAAAAGTTGAAAAAATCGTTGTTAACATGGGTGTTGGTGACGCTGTTTCTAATGCTAAAAACTTAGAAAAAGCTGTTGACGAATTAACCTTATTAACAGGTCAAAAACCAATTGTTACAAAAGCGAAAAAATCTATCGCTGGTTTCCGTTTACGTGAAGGTATGCCGATTGGTGCAAAAGTTACTTTACGTGGCGAAAGAATGTATGACTTCTTAGATAAATTAATCACTGTTTCTTTACCTCGAGTACGTGACTTCCAAGGTATCTCAAATAAAGCCTTTGATGGTCGTGGAAACTACACTTTAGGTGTTAAAGAACAATTAATTTTCCCAGAAGTTAATTATGATAATGTAGATAAAGTGCGTGGTATGGATATTGTTATTGTAACTACCGCACAAACAGATGAAGAAAGTCATGCTTTATTAAAAGAATTAGGCATGCCATTTAAAAAATAATTAAGGAGGCGAATTTAATTGGCTAAAACATCAATGGTTCAAAAGAACAAACGTACACCTAAGTTTAAAGTGCAAGAGTATACACGTTGCGAACGTTGTGGACGTCCACACTCAGTTTACCGTAAATTCAAACTTTGCCGTATTTGCTTCCGTGAACTTGCTTATAAAGGTCAAATTCCTGGCGTTAAAAAAGCTAGCTGGTAATTTTTAAAAGTTAATATAGGAGGTAAACAAATTATGGTTATGACAGATCCAATTGCAGATTTTTTAACCCGTATTCGTAACGCGAATCGTGTGGGTCATAAAACTGTTTCTGCTCCATCTTCAAACATGAAAGTTGCCATTGCTGAAATCTTAAAAAATGAAGGTTTTATCAAAGGATACGAAGTAATCGAAGATGGCAAACAAAACGAATTAAAAATCCAATTAAAATACGGTCGTAATAATGAAAAAGTTATTACAGGTATTAAACGTATTTCTAAACCAGGTTTACGTGTATATGCTAAAAATGAAGATTTACCTAAAGTATTAAATGGTTTAGGTATTGCTATCGTATCGACTTCAAACGGACTTGTAACAGATAAACAAGCTCGCAAAGAAGGTATCGGTGGCGAAGTATTAGCGTATGTTTGGTAATTTTAAATAATTAATTATAAAATAAAAGGAGGTGCAGCCCTGTGAGTCGTATCGGTAATAAACCAGTAGCAATTCCAGCAGGCGTAACCGTTGAAGTAAAAGGTCATACAGTGACTGTAAAAGGTCCTAAAGGCGAATTAACTCGCGATTTAGTACCAAATATCCAAGTAGAAGTTAAAGAAAATGAAGTAGTTTTCACTCGTCCAAATGATTCAAAAACTAACCGTTCATTACACGGAACAACACGTTCTATCGTAAACAATATGATCGTTGGTGTTTCTGAAGGCTTCAAAAAAGAATTACAATTAATCGGTGTTGGGTACCGTGCTCAAAAATCTGGTAAGAAATTATCTTTAAACGTAGGTTTATCACATCCAGTTGAGTTCGAAGAATCTGAAGATGTTGGATTCGAAGTACCAAACAATACTACTATAATTGTACAAGGATTTAATAAAGAAAAAGTTGGCGAATTAGCTGCTAACATTCGTGGCGTACGTCCACCTGAACCATATAAAGGTAAAGGTATCCGTTATGTTGACGAGTTTGTACGTCGTAAAGAAGGTAAAACAGGTAAATAATAAGCCTGTTTCATATATCATTTATACATATATTTTAATAAGAGGTGAAAATTGTGATTACTAAACCAGATAAAAATAAGTTGCGTAAAAAACGCCACGCTCGTGTAAGAAACCGTATCTCTGGTACTGCTGAGTGCCCACGCTTGAATGTATTCCGTTCGAATACACACATCTACGCTCAATTAATTGATGACGTAGCGGGTGTGACGCTAGCAAGTGCCTCTAGTAATGAAGAATCAATTTCAGGAACTAAAGTAGAACAAGCTACTACAGTTGGGAAATTAATAGCTGAACGCGGAGCAGAAAAAGGACTTAAAGCTGTCGTATTTGATCGTGGAGGATATATTTACCATGGTCGTGTTAAAGCTTTAGCTGAAGCTGCACGTGAAAACGGCTTAGAATTTTAGAAAGAAGGAGGATGTCGATTCATGGTATTTATTAATCCAGCTAACTTAGAAAATTTAGAAGAACGTTTAGTTACGATTAACCGTGTTACTAAAGTAGTAAAAGGTGGACGTCGTTTACGTTTCTCTGCATTAGTAGTTGTTGGTGACCGTAACGGACACGTAGGATTTGGTACTGGTAAAGCTCAAGAAGTTCCAGAAGCTATCCGTAAAGCTGTCGAAGATGCTAAAAAAAATTTAATCGAAGTTCCGACAGTTGGAACTACAATTCCTCACGAAGTTATTGGTGAATTCTGTGGTGGTAAAGTGTTATTAAAACCTGCTACTGCCGGTTCTGGGGTTGCTGCTGGTGGACCAGTACGTGCCGTAATTGAATTAGCAGGGGTTGCCGACGTAACATCTAAATCATTGGGTTCTAATACACCTATTAACATGATCTCTGCAACTATTGAAGGATTAAAACAATTAAAAATTGCAGAAGAAGTTGCTGCATTACGTGGGAAATCTGTTGAAGAAATTTTAGGTTAGGAGGACAATTTAATGGCGAATATTGAAATTACATTAAAACGTAGCCTAATTGGACGTCCTAAAAATCATATCGCAACTGCAAAAGCATTAGGATTAACTAAAACTTATAAAACAGTTGTTAAACCTGACAATGAAGCAGTTCGTGGAATGATTAGTACAATTAGTCATTTAGTAGAAGTTAAAGAAGCTTAATTATATAATTTAAAATAAGGAGGTGCCCAAGAATGCAACTACATACATTACAACCTGTAGCTGGATCACGTAAAGAACGTAATCGTGTTGGTCGTGGACAAGGTTCTGGTAACGGTAAAACAGCTGGACGTGGTCAAAAAGGACAAAAACAACGTTCAGGTGGTGGGGTACGTTTAGGATTCGAAGGTGGACAACAACCATTATTCCGTCGTTTACCAAAACGTGGATTCACAAACATTAATCGTAAAGAATATGCGATTGTTAACGTTGAAACATTAAACCGCTTTGAAGATGGCACAACAGTAACACCAGCATTATTAATTGAATCAGGAATCATTAAGAATGAATTATCAGGTGTTAAAATTTTAGGTGAAGGACAACTGGAAAGAAAATTAACTGTACATGCAGCTAAATTCTCCAAAAGTGCAGAACAAGCAATCACTGCAGCTGGTGGATCTATCGAGGTGATCTAATATGTTTACAAACTTGAAAAATGCATTTGCGAGCAAAGAAATTCGTGGTAGAATTCTTTTCACGCTTTTCATTTTTGCAGTATTCAGATTAGGTTCTCATATTCCAGTTCCTGGTGTGGATGCTTCGGCCATTCAACAAATAGCGTCAACCGGAGTATTAGGTTTACTTAATACTTTTGGTGGAGGAGCGCTTAAACGTTATTCAATTTTCGCTTTAGGTGTCTCTCCTTATATCACTGCGTCAATTATTATTCAATTATTGCAAATGGATATTGTCCCGAAATTTACTGAATGGGCAAAACAAGGTGAAGTCGGTCGTCGTAAATTGAATCAAGCAACAACCTACACTGGAATTGTTCTTGGCTTTATTCAAGCCTTTGGTTTATCCGCTGGATTTAACCAATTATCTGGCTTGGGCCTTGTAAAAAATGCTACAATGACTACATATTTGACAATCGCTTTAGTCTTAACAGCTGGGACCATGTTTCTAGTGTGGTTAGGAGAGCAAATAACTCGCAATGGTATTGGTAATGGGGTCTCAATGATTATTTTTGCCGGTATCGTAGCAGAGGTTCCACAACAGTTTATCACTTATTTCCAAACTTATTTAAAAGGGGCAGGAAAAGAATTAAACCGTAACTTAATGTTATTAGGATTGTTAATTTTAGTCTTTATCATTTTAATTGTTATTGTAGTTATAATGGAACGTGCTCAATTACGTATTCCAATTCACTACTCAAAGAAAGCTTCAGGAGCGAAACAAACAGCACACTTACCATTAAAAATTAATTCTGCTGGGGTAATTCCAGTAATCTTTGCATCATCTGTTCTGACCACTCCGGCAACAATTATGAATTATCTAAATTTTGCCAATGATGGTGGATGGAAAGAAGTTGTCTATAATTTATTTAACTTACAACATGTATATGGAGCAATCTTCTATACGTTCTTATTAATTGTATTTTCGTATTTCTATTCATTAGTTCAAGTTAATCCTGAAAAAGTAGCTGAAAACTTACAAAAATCAGGTGGGTATATTCCAAGTATACGTCCAGGACATGATACTGAAAATTACCTGACAAGAACAATCAATAGATTGAGTGGTTTAGGATCATTATACTTAACGTTAATTGCTGTCTTACCAATTGTCGGTGGATTTTTATGGAACATTCCAAGTAATATTGCCTTAAGTGGAACAAGTTTACTTATCGTAGTGGGTGTTGCAATCGAAACAGCAAAACAAATTGAAGGTCGAATGGCTAAACGTCGTTACACTGGATTTTTACAATTATAAAAAAGGGTGCATAAAATCAATGAATATTTTATTAATGGGCTTACCAGGTGCTGGTAAAGGAACTCAAAGTGAATATATTTCTCGTGACTATGATATGATTCATATTGCAACAGGAGATATATTCCGTGAAGCAATTAAAAATGAAACCCCATTGGGTTTAAAAGCAAAATCATATACAGATCATGGAAATTTAGTTCCAGATGATATTACAAATGCTATTGTTCGCGAAAGATTAGCTCAATCTGATGTAACCGAAAATGGTTTCATGTTAGATGGTTATCCAAGAACAAGTGCTCAAGCAGAAGCTTTAGATACTAACTTAGAAGAATTAAATACTCAAATCGATGCAGTTATCTATATCGATGTGGATCAAGAAGTATTAAAAGATCGTTTGAGTGGTAGAATCATTTGCCGTAAATGCGGTGCTACATATCATAAGCTATATAATCCGCCTAAAGAAGCAGGTATCTGTGATCAATGTGGTTCAACAGATTTCTATCAAAGAGAAGATGACAAACCTGAAAAGGTTGCTCATCGTATAAATCTCCAAATGGAATCAATTCGACCAATACTTGATTATTATAACCAACGTGGAATTTTATATACCATTAACGGTGCTCAAGCTATTGAAGATGTTTATCGTGAAGTTCGTGCTATTTTAGAAAAATAGAGAGTTTGTTATAATGATTATTAGTATCAATTAAAGGTAAGAGGAGGAAGTATGAATGGCTAAAGATGATGTAATTGAAGTTGAAGGTACAGTCATTGAAACTTTACCGAATGCAATGTTTAAGGTTGAATTAGAGAATGGGCATGAAATTCTAGCCCACGTTTCAGGTAAAATTCGTATGAACTACATCCGAATCTTACCGGGAGATAAAGTTACGATTGAACTTTCTCCATATGATTTGACACGTGGTCGAATTACATACCGCTTTAAATAACCATTAGGTTAAAATTTAAGGAGGGAAATTAATATGAAAGTAAGAGCATCAGTAAAACCAATTTGTGAAAAATGTAAAGTTATCAAACGTAATGGAAAAGTTATGGTAATTTGCGAAAATCCAAAACACAAACAACGTCAAGGTTAAGAAAAGGAGGTATACTTAAATATGGCTCGTATTGCAGGAGTAGATATTCCGCGTGAAAAACGTGTAGTTATTTCTTTAACTTATATTTACGGTATTGGAAAAAATACTGCAGAGAAAATTTTAGCTGAAGCGAATGTTTCAGTTGATACTCGTGTTAAAGATTTAACAAACGATGAATTAGATCGTATCCGTGCTATTGTTGACGGTATTAAAGTCGAAGGAGATTTACGTCGTGAAGTTTCTTTAAACATCAAACGTTTACAAGAGATTGGTTCATACCGTGGTTTCCGTCATCGTCGTAATTTACCAGTTCGTGGACAAAACACCAAAAATAATGCACGTACTCGTAAAGGACCTAAGAAAATGGTCACAGGAAAAAGTAACTAATAAAATTTAGTAAGAAGGAGGTAAATAGTTCATGGCAAAGAAACAACAAGTTCGTCGCCGTCGTCGTGTGAGAAAAAATATTGAAAAAGGTGTAGCACACATCCGTTCAACATTTAACAACACTATTGTAATGATTACTGACGTTAATGGTAATGCAATTTCTTGGTCTTCAGCTGGATCATTAGGATTCCGTGGTTCAAGAAAATCTACTCCATTCGCAGCTCAAATGGCATCAGAAGTAGCAGCTAAAGGTGCTATGGAACATGGTATGAAGACAGTTGAAGTAACTGTTAAAGGCCCAGGTGCTGGTCGTGAATCAGCGATTCGTTCATTACAAGCTACTGGATTAGATGTTACTGCTATTCGTGATGTAACACCAATTCCTCATAACGGTTGCCGTCCTCCAAAACGCCGCCGTGTATAATGAGTTAGCTCATTAAGCTACATGTAATGCTACGATTTATCATTACAATTTGAACGTTTTGAAAGGGGATATATTAACCAATGATCGAGATTGAAAAGCCAGAAATTAGAACGATTGAAGTCAGTGACGATTCCAAATTTGGTAAGATCGTGATTGAGCCACTAGAACGTGGATATGGAACTACCCTTGGGAACTCATTACGTCGTATTTTGTTATCTTCGTTACCAGGAGCTGCTGTTACAAGCATCCAAATTGATGGAGTATTACATGAGTTTGCTACCGTTAATGGCGTTGTAGAAGACGTCCCAACGATGATTCTTCACTTAAAACAGTTAGCATTAAAACTACATTCAGACGAACCAAAAATTGTTGAATTGAATGTTGTGGGCCCTAAAACTGTTACAGCTGCTGATATTATCCATGATAATGAAGTGCAAATTTTAAACCCAGATTTATATATTTGTACTTTAGCTGAAGGTGCCGAATTAAGCATGCAAATCAATGTATCGACTGGACGTGGATATGTTCGTGGAGAACATAATAAACGTGAAGATATGCCAATTGGAGTATTGCCAATTGATTCAATTTACACACCAATTCAAAAAGTGAATTATCAAGTAGAAAATACTCGTATTGGACAAAAAAATATCTATGATAAATTAACGATGGATATTTGGACCGATGGTTCAATTAGTCCTGAAAAATCATTAAGTCTTGCTGCGAAAATTTTAACTGAGCATTTAAATATCTTTGTTAACTTAAATGATGAAGCACGCCAAACTGAAATCATGGTTGAAAAAGAAGAAGCTGAGAAAGAAAAAATGTTAGTCATGACGATTGAAGAATTAGATTTATCTGTTCGTTCATATAATTGTTTAAAACGTGCAGGAATTAATACGATTCAAGAGTTAACTAACAAGACAGAAGCTGAAATGATTAAAGTTCGTAATTTAGGACGTAAATCATTAGAAGAAGTAAAACAAAAACTTGAGAATTTAGATTTAAGTCTACGTCAAGATGACTAGAATTTTGATAATGTAAAGGAGGAAACCAAGTATGGCATACCGTAAATTAGGACGTAAAAGTGCTCAACGTAAAGCTTTATTACGTGATTTAACTACAGATGTTTTAATTAACGAACGTATCGAAACAACTGAAGCACGTGCTAAAGAAGTTCGTAAATTTGTTGATAAAATGATTACTTTAGCTAAACGTGGTGATTTAGCATCTCGTCGTCAAGCAGCTGCTTTCTTACGTAATGAAATTGCAGACGCACGTATTGAAGATGAAGAAGTAGTGGTTGAACGCGTATTACAACGTTTATTCGACACATATGCTACTCGCTATGAAGATCGTAATGGTGGTTACACACGCATCCTTAAAAAAGGACCTCGTCGTGGAGATGGCGCACCAGTTGTTATTTTAGAATTAGTTTAATAACAAGCTTTATGTAGATAACTTTTATGATGGGGAGCGTTATGATTGATGAATCATTCATTGGTCTAGCTCTATAGCACATAATACAAATGTATTATATATGGCTAGGATAAATTTTCCTAGCCGAGTGCTATTCATCGTAAAAGCTTTTTTTTTGCGGATTTTTCCGTTTTTTTTATTACATTTTTCGTAAGCGTCCTATATCAGAGTATCTTGATA
>NZ_KV805637.1:0-13133 GCF_001811625.1 Globicatella sp. HMSC072A10
ATAAATCCACACCAAAAAGTATAGAGCCAAAAAAATTAAACGAACGTCAATGTTACAAAAATAATCGGCGACGAGATAGAAATCAATCTTTCTATCCCGTCGCCGTTTTATCTAAATTAATATCTTAATCTTCATCCATTTGTAAGATAGCCATGAATGCTTCTTGAGGCACTTCTACAGACCCCACTTGTTTCATCCGTTTCTTACCTTCTTTTTGTTTCTCTAATAATTTCTTACGACGCGAAACGTCCCCACCATATAATTTGGCTGTTACATCTTTACGCAATGCTTTTATATTCGTTCTCGCAATAATCTTTTGTCCAACCGCAGCTTGGATTGGCACTTCGAATAATTGACGTGGGATAATGCCACGCAATTTCTCAACTAATTCACGACCACGCCCATAAGCAAAATCTTTATGAACAATCATACTAAAGGCATCGATTAAGTCGCCATTTAATAAAATATCCATTTTAACTAAGTTTGATGGTTTGTAACCAATAATTTCATAATCTAATGAAGCATAACCCTTAGTATTAGATTTTAATTTATCAAAGAAGTCATAAATAATTTCTGCCATTGGTAATTCATAAACAACATTGACACGATAATCATCTAGGTAATCCATGGTAATAAAGTTACCACGTTTGCGTTGCCCAATATCCATTACTGCACCAACAAACTCATTAGGCACCATAATCGTTGCTTTAACATAAGGTTCGAAAATTTGATCAACTTCAGTTGCTGGTGGCATCTTGCTTGGATTATCTACAATCACTTCTTCACCATTCGTCTTTAATACTTTATATATAACCGATGGTGCGGTCGTAATTAAATCAATATTAAATTCTCTTTCTAAACGTTCTTGAATGACATCCATATGCAGTAAGCCTAAGAAACCAGTACGGAAACCAAAACCTAATGCTTGAGACGTTTCCGCTTCGAATTCTAACGCGGCATCATTTAAATGTAATTTTTCCAATGCCTCTCGCAAATCATTATAGTCATTGGAGTCAACCGGATAAAGACCAGCAAAAACCATTGGATTTAATTTACGATAGCCTTCTAAAGCTTCTGCCGCCGGACGATCAGCTAATGTAATCGTATCCCCTACTCGAGTATCTTGAATCGTCTTAATTCCGGCCGTTAAATAACCGACATCCCCGACCATTAAATAATCACGCTTAATCGGTTTTGGAGAAAATACACCTACTTCGATTACTTCAAATTCTTTGCCATTACTCATTAAACGAATCGTGTCACCTGGTTTAACCGTCCCATTCACAATTCGGACATTTAAGACAACGCCGCGATAACTATCGTAAGCTGAGTCAAAAATTAAAGCTTGTAAGGGTTCATCAATATCCCCCGTCGGTGCAGGTACCTTTTCTACCACTTGTTCTAAAATTTGGTCAATTCCAATACCGGCTTTGGCACTCGCAAAAACAGCTTCACTGGCATCTAAACCAATAACATCTTCAATTTCTTGTTGAACTCTTTTAGGATCGGCTGCTGGCAAGTCAATTTTATTAATAACCGGTAAAATCTCTAAATCGTTATCCAATGCTAAATAAACATTCGCTAAGGTCTGCGCTTCAATCCCTTGAGCAGCATCGACAACCAATAGCGCCCCTTCACAAGCAGCTAATGAACGCGATACTTCATAAGTAAAGTCGACGTGACCTGGCGTATCGATTAAATGAAAAATATACTCTTCGCCATCATTAGCTTGATACTTCAACTCAACGGCATTTAACTTAATGGTGATACCACGTTCACGCTCTAAATCCATTGAATCAAGCAATTGGTCTTGCATCTCACGATCCGAAACCGTATGGGTTTGTTGTAAAATACGGTCGGCCAAAGTTGATTTACCATGGTCGATATGGGCAATAATCGAAAAATTTCTTATTTTTTGTTGTCTTTTTAACATATCATCTCTTAAAGACATAATTTCACATCCTTTTGCTTGAATTCAATAATAACTTATTTCAAGCTTTATACATACATGATTAATAGTAACAAATTTTTGCTTAATTGAATAGTCATTTTTATCATATTCTCTTAAGAATTGATTGACAATGATACTTTATACAATGCTATTATCGTATCAAACTATCCTTTTAGAAACAAATATTTAATTTTCAGTCATTTTGAGGCATTTTATCTTCCTCATCCCTCATGGCACTTTTCCACATAAATAAGAGACTGGATGAAACTCAATAAAATTTCTTCCCAGTCCCTTTTTATTTTCTATTTCTAGATTAGTAAAAATCGTATAAAATCTTTGACGTTGACGTTATATGATTGCTAATCAGCACGACCTACGCAAAAATAAAAGATTTTAAACTGATTAAATCTGCTCTTACTATCGACACATTTTATACTATGGAATATAGTAATAAGCGCCATTAGTTAAGATTTCAGCCACTTGATGGACTGACATATCTGGACTTAATTCATATTCTCCTGCTTGGATTAATGTATCTAAGCCCCAGTTTGCGATAATTTCTTGTAATTCAGCTGAATCTTGAATTATACCTTCATCTGCTAAACGATTCGCGATAGTCGTTGAATCTTCCCCTTCACTAATCGTGAAAGTAGTGGTTGAGCTCGCTTCAGCTGCCACTTCATCATTATTTCCATCCGTCGCTGCTTCCGTCGTTTCACCTTCGGCTACCGTACTTTCTTCACCACTGGTTGGTCCGATAGAATTACTAGAAGTTGTTTCTTCTTTCTTTTCTGATTGTTTGTTCATTTGCTCTTCTAAGGCTGACATATTCTCAGACAATTTTTGTTTTTCTGACTCTAACTTACTTTTTTCTTCTTGTAATTTACTTACTTCCTCACGATATTGTGCTAATTCCTTATCGTTATTAGAACCATTAAACAAAGAGTTAACCGTCACACCCGGTACCGGTACATTTCCTTGACCAAAAACAGCATAAGCACCTGATAATAACGCCGCACATAAAAAGCCAATTCCCATTGATCTTAATGTTTGTTTACTCATGAAATCATTCCTTTCTAACGATTTTCGATGTAATCATCAACAATCGTTTGAACGGTTTTAACATTCAAAGCTACATCAGTTGCAATTTCTTGCATGGTGAATCCTTGAGAATATAAACGAATTACTTCTTCTTTGGTTAATTCGGAAATTTCGGTAGTATCAACTACTTCAACTTCTTCTACTAATTGTTCTTCATCAGTAACTGTTTCGTTAGGATAATTTTGGTCACTATCATAAACTAAAGGAGCAGGTTCTTTTAATTCTTGCTCAATTTCAGCTACTCGTGTTTTAATATTATATAATTCTCTTGATTGTTGAATTTGAAATTCTTCTAATTGGTTTTCAATATTTTGATCGTCTTTTGCATAAATAGAAGCAATCAATAATACGATGGCGATTGCTAATAGTGCAATCACTAAAATCCATATATCCATAAGGCACCTCTTTCATTATTCATACTTTCTATTTTATTCAAAAAACTGAAAATTTTCAATAGTAATGCTATTACAATCAGATTAAGTTTTTCAAAAAAGTTGAAATAAATAGCGTACTGACAGTATAATAGAAGAAAGTATAGCTTTTTTATGGAGGAAATATGAAACAGGAAGAACATACAACCAAAGCCTTATATCTACTAAAGGATAAAGGTAAACATGGGTTATTCAAAATAATTTTTAGTCGTACCGGCGTTATTACCATTTTATTATTAGTTCAAATTTTCTTCCTCTTCTCAATGTTTAAGTGGTTTGGTGAATATTTTCCAATAATAAATGGTATTTCCCTTACATTCTCAAGTTTTATTGTTATTTATATTTTAAACTCACACAAAATTAGTTCCACTGCCAAAACAACCTGGATTATGGTAATTATGACTTTCCCAATCTTTGGTGGCTTACTCTTTGCTTACACTCAAAGTAATTTAGGACATCGAATTTTAGCGCGTCGCATAAATCATTCCATCGTCCGCAGTGAACATAAAGTTCGCCAAAATCCACAAGTGATAGAAAAGCTAACTAAAGTTAATGAAGGAACTGCTACCCTTGCTCACTATCTAAGATTAAATGGTAATTATCCTGTCTATAATCAAACGACAACTGAGTACTTTAAAACGGGTGAAGATAAATATCAAGCCATGATGATTGAATTAGAAAAAGCCCAACAATTTATCTTTTTAGAGTATTTTATTATCCAAGAAGGTGAAATGTGGGGACACATTCTAGAGATACTTGCCAGAAAAGCAGCCGAAGGGGTTGAGGTGCGTGTCATGTACGATGGTACCAATGCCTTTACCAAAGTTCCTTGGGATTATGATGCGAAGATTCGTCAATTAGGAATTCAATGTAAGATGTTCGCCCCGATTACACCATTTGTATCCACTCACTACAATTACCGTGATCACCGTAAAATACTGGTCATTGATGGGCATACGGCTTTTACCGGTGGCGTTAACTTAGCGGATGAATATATTAACTTAATTCACCGCTTTGGTCATTGGAAAGATACCGCCATTATGTTAAAAGGTGATGCGGTTAAGACATTTACCCTGATGTTTTTACAACTATGGAATATGGATGAAGAAAAGCCGCGTTATTCTGCTTATTTAAATGAAGCCAATCCCCTACCTAACAAACAAAATGGCTTTATCATTCCTTATGGAGACGAACCTTTTGATAATGAAAAAGTTGGCGAAAATGTTTATATCGATATCTTAAACCGTGCTAATCGATATGTACACATCATGACCCCCTATTTAATTCTTGATAGTGAATTAGAAAATGCTATCAAATTTGCTTCCAACCGTGGTGTGGAGGTAAAAATCATTTTACCAGGTATTCCTGATAAGAAAATTCCTTTTGCCCTTGCAAAAACATACTACGCCTCTTTAATGGATGCCGGTGTTGATATCTATGAATATACGCCTGGTTTTATCCATGCAAAAGTTTTTGTCAGTGATAATGATACGGCGGTTGTTGGTTCCATTAATTTAGATTATCGTAGCTTGTATCATCATTTTGAATGTGGTGTTTTACTTTATAAAACAGACTCGATTACCGATATTGAAGAGGATTTTCAAGAAACATTAGGAATGTCAGAACTTATCTTATTTGATAAACTGAATAGTCGTCCCTTTACTCAAAAATTAACAGGGTGGATCGTTAAAATCTTTGCGCCACTCTTATAAAAATGGGCCCTGATGGCTAAATTATTATTATAAAATTTGTCCAAATTATTCCATAACGTATATAAATTATTAATTTAAAAGAGACCGAGTAGACGTTTAATTGATGCGAAAGACTCGGTCTCTTCTTTTATGTTATAATAGAGGCTAAGTTTGTAAAAATCTTTAAGACGAAAGGATGTCCATGATGACCTATCAATATATTTTTATCGATTTAGACGATACGATTTTTGATTTTCAAAAAAGTGAACAAAAAGCCTTTAAAAAATTAACGGAACATATTGGTTTCCCCTACTCAGATGACCTATTCAACCAATTTAAACAATATAATCAACAACTATGGCATCAAATCGAATTAGGGACACTTACTAAGTCAGAACTACTCGCAACCCGCTTTCCGAATTTTTTTGAGCAGTTCGGTTTTTCGGTAGTATCGGATAATATGGATGATTATTTCCGTGATCAACTTGCAGAAGCTGGTGATTTGATTGATGGTGCAGAGAACTTCTTAATTACGCTACAACAACATCAAAAAACATTACTAGCAGCATCCAATGGCGTCTATCCAACGCAAATAAAACGTCTAAATCAAACTGGCATCATCGGCTATTTTGACTATATCTTTATCTCAGAAAAATTAGGCTTTAGTAAACCTGATACTCGCTTTTTCGAAGAATCATTTAAACAAATTAATGATTTTGATTTTGAACAAGCCATTATGATTGGTGATAGTCTTACCTCTGATATGCGTGGTGCGCACAATATTCAAATGCATTCGATTTGGTATAATCCTCACCAAAAGCAACAGCCAGACGACTTAACCATCACCTATCAAGCACAAAACTTCAAAGAAATATTAGATATTTTAATTTAAACTATCAGTGGACGAGCGATAAAATCCAGCACTTTGGTAAACTTGTCCACTTTTTATTCAACCTTTTATACTAATGAATTCTAATCAAGAGCAAAACTCAATCGTTTTTCAACTTTTTGTCTAATTCTTACTGTACGGGAGGTGAATAAACAATTCGAGAACCAATCGATTTGCTTCATTTTTTACTCCGATCAAGGTTTAAAAAAAACAACTGAATTCGTCTTTAACAGCCTTTTTTAAAACCTATACCTGTAAATTGTAATTTTATTTTGCATTAAATTTAAGGGGTGCTTTGCACTAATAAATCGAGTAGGAGACTAGCCATTAATTGACTAGTCTCCTACTCGATTTAAAATAGTCCTTTTTTCAATATATAAATACTTTAACTGCCATAAGCATACCCTTTTTCCAGTTCGTCTTTACTTGTAGTTATTTCTATTGTGATATGATCCTTTACACCCGATGTATGGGCAAGCTCTGCAATTTCTTCTTTGATTTCCCTAGTCTTGTTTATATCGGAAGAGTCTATAAGAACCGTAACGATAAGGGCATTTTCTTCTCCGTCCAGTGACCAAATGTGAAAATGAGAGAGGTCCTTTACAGCAGGAATATTGTTAATGGAGTTCGCCAGGTTCTCTACGTTTACATTTTCCGGCGAACCGTTCAATAAAATTTTCATTGTACTGAAAAATTCAGGTACAGTTTATAGAGGATATAGAGTGCTATCAAAATCGATAAGATTGGATCCAATCGATAAGCCTCGGTAAAGTTCATTACGATACTCACAACCAAGACCCCAATCCACCCTAATAGATCTTCTAGCATATGCAGGTTCAACATGCCTTCGTTTTTAGATGACCCTTTGCTTAGAATCCAAGCCGCATATCCATTCAATCCAATAGCCACGAGTGAAAGCCAAAACATGCCACTGTAATTAACCGGTTGCGGATCAATCAAACGTGGGATACTTCGGTAAATCATAAAAAATGGGCCGCCGATCAGTACTACTCCAGTTATCAACGCCCCTAATAATGAAAAGCGGTTATAACCAAAAGTGAACTGTTCATCTTGCTGCTTTTCTGAGTACCCCTGGAAAAAACAAGCGAATCCAATAGAAATGGAATCTCCTAAATCATGAACGGCGTCGGACATAATTGACACACTATTGAAAAGAGACCCAAAGAAAAATTCAATCATGGAAAAAATAAAGTTGATGAAAAAAGCAATTTTAATATTCTTATTCGGTTGATTTTGGTGCGAGTGATTTTCTTGTTTCTTTGACTTTGAAATTTTAAAAACCTCCATTTAGTTTTATACCTTATTAGCTTTTATTGTTCTTGTTCATTGATATGAGTTAAGACTTGTTCGAGAATACTGAAAACATGAAGATCATCAAGACTGTAAACCATGCTTTTCCCTTCTCTTCTTGCCTTCACTAAACGTGAATCTTTCAATATTTTTAGTTGGTGTGAAATCGCGGACTGTTCCATATCCAATGCAAGCACAATGTTTCCAACACTGAGCTCTTCTTTCTGTAAAAGAAAGAGAATTGACAAGCGTGTAGGGTCACTAATCACTTTGAATACTTTGCTTATTGATTGGATCTTCTCTTTATTGATTGGCGAAGTTGTTGATGTATCCATATGCTCTTATTCCTCTCACATGATTTTCTATTCATATATATAATACCACATGAGTAAAACGATGCTAGTTTTTTGTTTATAGACAAAATTAAGACTTTTGTATCAGCAATAGTAGTCCATTTGAATAAGAAGCATCTTGTCTTGACAAAACTCATACAGTGAGTTAATATGATTTTGTAAACATATGATTTGTTATTCATATGTAAAACGTAAAGATTCCGATTTACATATGGGACAACTGAAAGGAGTCAGAGACAATGGAAATTACTTGAATACTTCTCTTCTTTTAGTGGGAATTTGTGTGATTTAATAAGTAAATGAATGGAAATCAAAGGAATTATATAGGAAGGTGATAAAAATGGAAACTATCGAAGAACAACAATCTCAAGAAAAACATAATCACAACCACGACCATGACCATGAACACGGAAAAATGCCAATCGTTTTATACTTTATTGGTTTAGCCTTAGCGGTGATCGCTTTATTTTTGAATGAAGATTATCAGTTAATGCGAAATATTTTATTCTCAATCGCTACAATCAGTGCAGGATATCATGTCATTATTCTTGAAGGCCTTGGAGAAACAATCGAGAACTCCAAAGTTCAAAAAAAGTTCATGCCCAACTCTCACATTTTGATGGGATTAGCGGCCATTGGCGCTTCTTTAATGGGGAATTTTTGGGAAGGTACATTATTGATTCTTATTTTTTCTGGTGCACATTTTTTGGAAGATTATGCAGAAGGAAGAAGTAAACGAGAAATCACGAAATTACTCGAAATGAATCCAACGACTGCCCGGTTAATCCAGCCTGATGGCAGTACAAAAAATGTTGACGTCAGTGAATTAAAAGTGGGAGATAAACTTCAAGTATTGAATGGCGATCAAGTCCCCATTGATGGCGTCATTTTGTCAGGCTCTACGTCCATTGATGAGTCATCTATTAATGGAGAAAGTATCCCAAAAGAGAAGTCCAAAGGAGACGACGTTTTCGGAAGTACAATCAATGGAACAGGTACTTTCACAATGGAAGTCACTAAAGAAAATAAAGATACAGTATTTTCAAAAATTTTACAGTTAGTAAACCAGAACCAAGACAACCAAACAAAAGCTGCGAGTATAATCCAAAAATTTGAACCGAAATACGTTACAGTTGTTTTAATTGCCATTCCGTTATTCATGTTATTGGCTCCTTTTCTCCTAGACTGGACATGGTCACAAAGTATCTATAGAGGATTGGTCCTTTTAGTGGCAGCTTCACCCTGTGCTTTAGCAGCGGCTACTGTATCGGTAACTTTATCGACGACTTCTAACTTGGCCAAAAAAGGCGTCCTTTCAAAAGGTAGTTCTTACCTGTCTCAATTAGCCGATACTCAAGCCATTGCATTTGACAAGACAGGAACCTTGACTAAAGGAAAACCTGAAGTAACCAATTACTATTTTGCTGATTCCGTGAACGAAGAAAACATGATTGATATCGTAGTAGCTCTTGAAAAAGAATCCAATCACCCTTTAGCAGATGCTATTCTAAGAAAGTTTGAGCAAAAAAATAAACTAACTATCGAAGTAGAAAACCAGATCGGCAAAGGATTGACAGGAGATTACAAAGGGAGAAATTATCGTATAGGAAAACCGACTTCGTTTGACGATGTTTCAGATGAATATAGTCGTTTAAATAATGAATGGTCGTCAGAAGGTAAGACGGTCGTATACGTAGCAGTAGATGAGGCTGTTATAGGTCTTATTGCCCTCATGGATGTTCCGAGTGAGCATGCAAAAGAAACCATTGATTATTTCAAAGAACAAGGCATACACACCACATTAATTACTGGTGACTCAGAAATGACGGGTAAAGCTGTCGCTAAACAATTAGGAATAGATGAAGTGATTGCGAATGTCATGCCGGAAGACAAATCCAGAATTATAGACGAACAAAAAGAAAAATACGGTGTAGTTACCATGGTTGGAGACGGAGTGAATGATGCCCCTGCTCTCGTAAACGCAGATGTGGGAATCGCTATGGGAGATGGGACCGATGTGGCAGTAGAGGTATCGGATTTAGTTTTAATGCAAAACGATTTATCCAAATTGGTACAATCTCATAATATATCTACGAAAATGAATCGTGTCATTTGGCAGAATATTATTTTTTCAATGGCCGTTGTTGCCTTTTTAGTTGTCGTTAGTTTCTTAGGCTTAACGGATATTGCAATCAGTGTCATTATTCATGAAGGAAGTACATTGGTTGTTATTCTGAATGGGCTTCGATTGTTAAGGTCTAATTCTAAGCCTATCAAAAATTAATAACCTGTTTCAAATATTAACTAATTCTCGTTTTCATATGCCTCTGAAGTTTTGGAAACTTTAGAGGCATATTTTTATAAATCAGTTAGTATCAAAAACAATCGATTATGGGACGATTTTAAATAACAACTTTTATAGACTAGAAGAAGGGTTTTTAGAGCCAAAACTTTGCTCTTTATCTACGTATCTTTACCCACCCTTTATGATACAATTGAGAAAATCAAAATAGAGAAAGAAGAGGATTATGAGTGGGTATATTTATGGGTATGCAAGGGTAAGTACACGATCACAAGAATTGTCTCGTCAGTTGGATTTGCTCAATGAACATAACTGCAACGAAATACTGACCGAAAAAATGACGGGAACCAAAGCTAACCGTCCGCAATTAAATCGGCTGAAAGATAAATTGCGTCCAGATGATACAGTTATCGTGGAAAGCTTCTCTCGTTTGGGGCGCAGCACAAAAGATTTAATTGATCTTGTAAATTACTTTGAAGAACATAATGTAAAGTTGATCAGCTTAAAAGAGAATTTTGATACGGTCACTCCCCAAGGGCGACTTATGATGACTGTGTTTCAAGCATTTAGTCAATTTGAACGAGATTTGATTGTTGAACGCACAAAAGAAGGTTTAAAAAGTACTCGAGCTAGAGGGCGAAAAGGCGGGCGTCCTCCTGTGAACCAACGAGATATTGAACGAGCAATAAAATTGTACAAAAGTGAAGAATATAGTGTGAAAGAAATTGTTGAGATGACAGGAATCAGCAAGTCAACGCTTTATCGTTACTTGGATAAATAAAAATTGACGATTAATTTTATTTAATCGTGGGAAAGAGGTGTTCTCATGAACCAAGAACTTCCTCCATTAACTTCATATTCAGAAGAACTACGACAAAATGCGATGGATAAATATCAAGTGATTGCCCCTTATCTTAAGCATGAAGAAAGTTTGAGTAATATTGCTGAAGAATCAGGGGTTCCAAAAAGAACTTTATACCATTGGGTAAATCAATATCAACAATCAGGGTTTAAAAGATTGATCCGAAGAAAGCGCTCGGATTCAGGAAGCTTTAAAGTAGAAGAAAATGTACAAGAAGAAATTAAAAATCTTATATTTGAAAACAAAAAAACACCTTAACTTCTATTCATCGGAAAGTCTGTAAAATTTGTAAAAAGAAAAATTGGGCCCCGCCTAGTTACAATCAAGTATATGCGATTGCTAAAAATCTGTCGCCACAATTAAAGGAACTTGCTCATAAAGGAAAAAAAGAATATCAAAATAATTATGATTTGGTTTATCGTCGTGAGTCTTATTATCCCAATGAAATATGGCAGGCTGACCACACTCCCTTGGATATCCTTGTTTTAAACGAAAAAGGAAAGCCTGAGAGGCCATGGTTAACAATTATTTTAGATGATTATAGCCGAGCAGTTGCAGGGTATTTCCTTAGTTTTCAAGCTCCTTCTGCTATTCAAACTTCTTTAGTTTTACACCAAGCAATATGGAAAAAAAGCAACTCTGATTGGCAAATATGCGGTATACCTGAAACTTTCTATACCGATCACGGAAGTGATTTCACTTCAAATCATTTGGAGCAAGTCGCAATTGATTTAAAAATCAATCTTATTTTTTCTACGGTAGGTATGCCAAGAGGACGGGGGAAAATAGAACGTTTCTTTTTAACAATTAATCAATTATTTTTGCAAGATTTACCAGGTTACATTGGGAATCAAAATACTTTAAATCTTCTTACGATAAAAGAGCTTGATGAGAAATTAGCGCATTTTATTATATATGACTATCACCATAGAGTGCATGGCACTACAAAACAGGAACCTATAAAGATGTGGAATAATTCAGGATTTCTTCCTCATCAACCAGATAGTCTAGAAAGTTTAGATTTATTGTTATTAAATGTTGGAAAGCCAAGAAAAGTTCATTCTGATGGAATTCACTTCCAAGGTTTAAGATATATTGACACCAATTTAGCAGCTTATGTAGGTGAAACTGTTATCATTCGATATGATCCAAGAGATATTGCTGAGATTCGTGTATTTTACAAAGACCAATATTTATGTACGGCAATTTCTCCTGAAATTTCTGATTACGAAGTCGATTTAAAAGAGATTGTTGCGGCACGTAATAAAGCACGGAAAAACCTTGAAAATCAGCTCCATTCTGGAAATAATATTGCGGAAGAACTTATTTCATCTAAGCAGAAAGAGTTAGATAATCCTGTAAACAAAAAAGATTCTAAGAAGTCAAAAATTAAGAGGTATTACAATGAATAAAACACCCTATTTTATTGAAACAAAAGAATATAAACGCTTTGTAGAATTTTGTCAGGCATGTATCAAATACAAATATATCGGAATTTGTTATGGATTACCCGGAGTTGGGAAAACTTTATCCGCTAAGCAATATTCAAATTGGAATTGGGTCGAAAAACAAATTGATTACAAAAAATCGGAAGAAATCGGAATGAATGCAGATGAAAAAATCCTTGAAGCGAAAACAATATTTTACACCGCTCCAGCCATACGGGCGACTAAAATGACGAATGAAATCGATATGATCGGTGGTAAAATGGGTATGGTTAAAAGTATGTATAGAGTTCTTCAGTTAGGAGCAGAAGAAAAATACTCAACGAATGTGTATGAAGAAATTGATCTCATTATTATTGATGAAATAGATCGATTAAAAGTACAGCATTTAGAACAATTAAGAGATATTTATGACCAAAAAGATGTGGCTATGATCTTTATTGGAATGCCGGGTATAGAAAAGCGATTGGCTCGTTATCCTCAACTCTACTCGAGAATAGGTTTTGCCCATGAATTTGACAGATTGAGTAAAGACGAGATCCACCATATTCTGGAATACAAATGGGAAGAGTTAGGATTATCTGTCCAACTGGAAGATTTTGCTAATTATGAAGCTGTCACTAGTATTATTAAAATTACCAGTGGAAACTTTCGACTTATCCAAAGACTTTTCACCCAAATCGAAAGAATATTAGAAATCAATAACCTTGAAACTATCACGACAGAAGTAGTGGAAGCTGCACGAGATAGTTTAGTCATTGGAGTAAAATAAGGGCTCTATGTCAAGTAGTGTTGGT
>NZ_KV805638.1:0-15880 GCF_001811625.1 Globicatella sp. HMSC072A10
TAATGATAGATACTCTGTTATGGGACGCTTACGCATGAAATATCAAAAAAAGCAAAGAAACATACATTTTGAACTGTTTCTTTGCTTTTGTAGGTTTGTAAATTGGGTATTCAATTTTTAGTGTAACAGCACATCTTAATTAATAGACATACTATAATTTATTCTTTCAACTATTGATTTTAGGAAAAAATTCCGCTTGTTGCTAGAATTAGAAAAATGAAGTAATAAAGGTAGAGTCCTAAAATGAGTTTGTTCATTGAAAGTTGCATTTTGTAAAAAATTAAGATTAAAATGAGTGAGATGATAGAACTGATTTTATTATTTATTATTATGTTTGAGGTGGGTAAATTTAGGTGTAAACTGACAATAGGTAACAGGAAATATATTATCATCAAAACAAATTTTGTTATGTTCGATTCCAAAAGTTTCATCTTACCACTCCTTTATACTAATAAACCACACGCCAATCCTCTTCTTTAGTGTATTGTGTTCTTTTGACATGTCTAATAAACGCTCCAGAATATCTGTCATAAACATCGTATTCTACTGTATATGAAACATCTCTCCAAAAAACATTGTAAGTTCTTTCAATGGATCCAATTGGGGTGTTAATTCCAGGCGAAACTTGGTAGGCAAAATACCAATCGGACAAAATTTGATAGTTATATTTTTTGAAATTTCTTGCGTCTTCATAATGTAGCGGTTGTACAATTGCCCCTTTATCAATACTATAATCATCAATAAGAGACGTAGCATTTACTGATGTAGCATTAGTAAATGTTAATATTAAACCAACAAAAAATAGTAAATTTTTCAGAAATTTTTTCATGATTTTCTACCTCCTATAATATTTTCAATGGCCCTTGGACAAAAAATATTTGATTGATGATGAATACCCAAATTATAAAACTTACTTCAATTATAAATTACCAAAAACTTTTAAAAAAGTCAAAATAATTTTAAACTTTTAAAAATTTATGCTTGCTTATGGAAGAAACTGTAATTAAGAAGGCACATAATATTCAGGGCTGAAAAGATTCGAGTCTATATTTCCTAATGATTACCACAATATTTTCAAAAGTATATAGTCGCAGATTATCAATTATGAGCAGCAATTTTTCATTATAATTAAAGCTATTGAACATTAATTCAGTCATTTATCATTGGTTATTTGTTTATAAAATGGTAAGATAAATCTAACAGAAATCACGTGATTTATTTCATAAAAGGAGGACGGTAATATGCGAAAACAACGAGAAATGAGTGACCGTGAATGGTTAATCAGGCGTAGACTGAGTCGTATTTTTCATTTTCTATTAATCGTATTAGGTATTATTCTCTATTATAAAATTTGGCGCAATCCCTATTTAATGTATCCAGTCATTAGAATAGCCTTCATTTTTGTGCTTATTTATTACCCGATTCAATGGCTTTTATTAATCTATGACAAATGGAAAAGAAGAAAGCGACGTTAGTATGAGTTTAGTAAAATAGTGTTAAATAACTTAGGAGGTGGCTTATGAAAATACTCATTGTTGAAGATGATAAAATAATTGCTCGACAATTAAAAGTCGAGTTGGAAAAGTGGCAATATCAAGTTGCTTTAATTGAAGACTTTACCAAAGTCATCGAAGAATTTGAAGCTTTTAAACCTAATTTAGTATTAATGGATATTGGGTTGCCCGCTTTTAATGGCTATCATTGGTGTCAACAAATTCGACAAATTTCAAAAGTACCCATTATTTTTATTTCTTCTCGAGCGGACAATATGGATCAAGTGATGGCGATTCAAATGGGTGCGGACGATTACTTAACCAAGCCGATTGATTTAAGTTTATCTTTGGCTAAAATCCAAGCGCTCCTTCGCCGTTCTTATGATTATACTGTTGAAGCTCCACAAACGAGCTACGGCGGGTTAAGTGTCGACTTTGCTAATGCGAGTGTTCTCTATGAAGGAACAACGGTCGAATTAACTCATACTCAATTACAAATCATGGAGTCATTAATCGAAGCTAAAGGTGGATTTGTCTCGCGAGAAGCGATTATGGATCATTGTTGGGATCAAGCTAATTTTATTGATGATAATACTTTGTCCGTAAATATTTCGCGCATTCGTAAACGCTTGGAAGATCAAGATGTCAAAATGAGTATTCAAACAAAAAAAGGACTTGGTTATGCTCTGAAGGTGAATGAAAATGAATAGATTGAAACAATATCTTAAATTAAAATGGCCATCTATGCTTTTGTATGTAACACCAGTCGTTTTAACGATGGTTGTCATGATCGTCTACCAATTAGATGGACAGATGATTCAATATATATTATGGTTGAGCTTATTTGTCGGCGTGATTTTATTTGTAATTAGTTTAATTCGCTTTGAACATGACCAATTACAACAAGAAGAATTGCAAGTTTTACAAGATGAAAATCACCAATTAAAACAAGAACTCCATCATATCCGACTCGAAACCGAGACGTATTTTCTGACTTGGCTTCATCAGATGAAGACGCCGATTGCGGGGGCGCAATTATTATTGAGAGAAGAGTGCGGTGACAATGCCAATGAATTACGCTTATTAATGACCGAAATTGATAAATACACGGGTATGGCATTATCATATATAAAATTAATGAATCCTGGTACGGATTTGGAGTTTACTAAGTTAACATTGGATGAATTGTTAAGTCCACTGATTAAGAAATATCGATACCAATTCTTTTATTATAATGTGAGTTTGGAATATGAGAGATTAATACAAGTGGTGATTACCGACGGTCACTGGAGCTCCCTGATGATTGAACAAATTCTTTCAAACGCGTTGAAATACTGCCAAAATGAAAATGACGCAAAAATATCAATATATTTTAATGAGGCAACACAAGAGTTGGCAATTCAAGACAATGGTATTGGTATACAAGCAAGTGATTTGACTAAAATCTTTGATAAAGGCTATGTTGGCTTTAACGGACGTTTACATGAAAAAGCCAGTGGTCTGGGGTTATATTTAGTCGATCTAATCTCAGAACGCTTAACACAACCTGTTAGAGTTGAATCAGAACTGGATAAAGGTTCTATTTTCTATATCAAGTTTAATCTTGCAAAAATGTAAGATTAGACTTGTTTTTGTTAGATTAGATAAAGGCAGCTACTCTTGATATCCGGTAAACTTAAGTTAACAAATCAAAGGAGTGAGCAAAATGTCATTATTAAAAATACAAAATGTTGAGAAAGTATATGGTAAAAAAGGTTTTGGTGTGCTAACGAAAGCTCTTAAAAAAGTTAACTTCGAAGTCAATGAAGGTGAATTTGTCTCAATCATGGGGGAGTCTGGTTCGGGTAAAACAACCTTACTAAATATAATCGCAACATTAGATCAGCCGACGAATGGACAAGTTCTACTAAATAATTTACCATTATCTGAGATTAAGTCAAAAGATATTGCGAAGTTCCGTCGAGAACGTCTCGGGTTTGTTTTCCAGGATTTTAATGTGTTAAATAACTTCAATAATAAAGACAATATCCTCTTGCCATTAGTTCTCTCGGAAAAAAAGATAACCGAAATGGAACAACGTTTATCAGAGATTACCCCTATCTTAGGGATTGAATCCTTATTAGAGAAGTTTCCGTACCAAATATCAGGAGGACAACGTCAACGTATTGCGATTGCGAGAGCGATTATTACGCAACCGGATATTTTATTAGCCGATGAGCCAACGGGAGCATTGGATTCGAAAACATCGCAAACAATTTTAGAATTATTCCAGTCATTAAATGAGATGGGGCAAACGATTTTAATGGTAACTCATTCGATCAAAGCGGCAGCAATGTCCAATCGTGTGTTATTTATTAAAGATGGGATTATCTTTCATGAAATCTATCGTGGCAATGATTCGGTACAAGCGTTCCAAGAACGAATTGCAGATAGTTTAACCGCTATGAATCAAGGTGGCGAATAAATATGAAATTAGGACTTTATTTACAACTTGCGTGGCGAAACTTAAAAGCCAATCATCAATTACAGATTCCCTTCGTATTGGCCAGTAGTTTAATGTTTGCGATACTTTACGTTATGGCTTCATTAAAGACAAATAAGTTTGTTACAGAAAGACATACTGATTTACCAATCTTAATGGGGCTTGGCGTTTTTATTGTAGCTTTATTGGCTATTATCTTTACCACTTATGGTCAAACTTTTATTGCGAAAAGAAGAAGTAAAGAATTTTCATTATATTCTATTCTAGGGTTCGAGAAGTTACATATTTCAATGGTCATTCTGATTGAGCAACTCATTAACTTCGTCGTGATTGGTTTATTAAGTATTGTAATGGGGCAATTAGTTGGGACGATTATGTTTAAAGTGATGACGAATCTGCTTAAAGATGCAGCTACCACCTTAGGCGATTATCCACTTTCTTGGTATGCTATCTCAGTAGTAGCAATTGTGTTGGCGGGGATATTATTTGTATTATATTTATTTCAGACATTCAGAGTAAGCTTGTTAAATCCAATTGATTTAATAGGACAACAAGAATCTGGAGAAAAAACTGGGAAGTTTCAATGGTTTTGGTTAATTTCAGGATTGACAGCACTAGGTTCAGGTTACTATATTGCTTGGACGACTAAAGGTCTTCTTGATTCAATTTTAATGTTCTTTATTGCTGTGTTACTCGTGATGATGGCAACCTATTTCTTATTTATGACGTTAATCTCATTTGTATTAAATCGATTTAAGAACAATAAGAACTACTATTATCAGCCAAACCATTTCTTATCAATATCTGGAATGTTATACCGAATTCGTTCAAATGCCATAAGTTTAGCAAGTATTGCCATTTTAAGTACAGGATTTATGTTAGCGTTAGGAAGTACCATTGCGATTTATGGCGGGATTGAAGATACTATAAAAATGCGCCATGTACGCGATTATGAAGTTTATTCTTATGATCATGATTATTTTTTAGATGAAAGTCCAGACGCTATTTCAGCAAAGAAAGAATCGCTTCAAGAACAAATAAATCAATTATCAGACATTTCAGAAGTAAAGGATGTTTATCTAACTGAAAGTATTTTTACAAATTTTAAATTATCATCAAAGGATATGAACACTTTAGAAAAATTAGCAAATAACGAGATTAAGTCTAAAAATCTGTTTTTTATTGGAACGATTATGACCTTAGAAGATTATAATCAATTGCATGGGACTAAGCATCAATTGAATGAAAGCGAAATATTATTAAATGATTTGAATGGGGTTTTCAAAGATAAGAAAGTGCTCAATATTGCGGGGAGAGAGTATCGAATCCAATATAATAATGACCCTATTCATACCAATGTTGTTATTGATTATGTCCAACTTATTGTAGCGAGTAGAAAAGAGATGATGGAACTTGGTAAATATTATCAACCAGAGAATCCGGTTATGGAGCCAGGCGGTTTTAGAATTTCTTTTGATGTTACGAAAGATAGTGACGCTCTAAAAGATAAGATAGCAACTGTTTTTGCTGGGGACGCTCAAGGTATATTAAGCGTTGAACAGACCCGTAAAGAGACTTATCAATTTAATGGAGGGTTCCTATTTTTAGGGATTATGATTGGTGTGGTATTACTCGTCGGTACTGTCTTAATGATTTATTATAAACAAATTACCGAAGGATATGATGATAAAGCCAACTTCCAAGTTATGAAACAAGTCGGTTTACCAGAAGACATGATTAAAACGACGATTAAACAACAAACGTTTTGGCTATTTGCCTTACCGATTATTGTAGCCGTTATCCATGGTTTAGTCGCAAGTAAAATTATTTATCGACTTTTAGGTTTGTTTGGTATTTACCAATTATCACAATTCTTTATCCCTTATATTATCGTCATTATCATCTTTGTGATAATCTATTACATTGTGTATCGTGTTACATCAAGTGTTTATTATAAAATTGTGAATGAAGAAAAGATTGACTAATTTATCGTTAATGATATTTTCACGGTAAAAATTAATCTATTGGGAGTGAGCCAGAAGTTGAAACTACTTCAAGAGCTCGCTCCCTTTGCTATTCTCTCCAGAGTACACGTGCTATAATAAAAGAGCAAAAATAAAAAAAGGTGGGTTAGTCATGACAGAAGTACTAAAACAATTTGATTGTTGTGTTATCGATTTTGAGACCGCAACACATTATAATAACTCAGCCTGTTCTATTGGCATGGCATTTATTAAAGAACTTCAAATTGTTGAACGATTTTATAGTTTAATTCAACCTCCAGGAAATCGTTATGCTCAGTCCAATATACGCGTGCATGGTATTACCTCGAAGGATACCGCAACGGCACCAACATTTGGTGAGCTTTGGTCTGAGATAGAATCAAAAATCAATTCATCTCGTTACATCTCAGCTTATAATAGTCAATTTGATATGGGAGTTCTGCTTGAATCAGCACGGCATTATGGCATCAAGGTTCCAGAATTTAAGACATTTGATGCCATGTTCTTTAACCCAAGTTATCGTAATCAAGTGATGAAATTAAGTGCCTTAGCGCGTCAGTTTGACTTTACTTTTGAGGCTCATAATGCGATGGCTGACGCTGAAGTAACCGCAAAAATTTTAATTGAGACGATGAAAGAATATCGTACGGATGATTTTGACGAATTTTTAAAAAGGCATCAAGTATTGGTCAAACCGATCAGCCGGTATAATACGACGACCGCAAATCATTTCAAGCCGAAGTTTCAGAAATTTAAAAAATCCTTGAAAATTACGGATGTTAATCAAGTTCCACCAAAGGAAGAATATTCAGACCATTGGTTACAAAGTAAAAATGTAGTCTTAACGGGTGAGTTTGAAACTGGAAAAGATGAATTAATGATGAAAGTACGTTATCATGGTGCCGTTTTAAAATCAACAGTCAGTAAAACGACGGATGTTCTAATCGAAGGTTGGCAAGACCCAAAATATCAAGATGAAATTGGTTTGGTAGAAAAACAACGTAAGGCTCGCCAGTTGATAGAAGAGGGTCATCCGATCATGATTTTATCAGAAGCTGATATATTGGAACGGTTGTAAGGAAAGTAAAGATTCTCTATAAAAGAAGGATTTTCATTTTATGATAGATTTAAAGTCTTTTAATGAACAAGATTTAAAAATAATTTGGGAAATTGGTTTTCAAGAAAAATATCCAGAATGGTCAAAATTGAATGCTCCTTATTACGTTGAATATCGTTCTTATCAAACTTATGAAGAATTCAAACAAAGCCAAGCTTTTGACTATTTAAAGTCCGAAACTTGTCGAGGTATCTATATTGATAATAAGCCGATTGGTATGGTGTCACGTTATTGGGAAAATAAAATGACGCGTTGGATGGAGATTGGGATTATTATTTATCAATCGAATGGGTGGGCAAAAGGGAATGGATCCATGGCATTAACCCAGTGGGTGACCCAAACATTTAATGATTTTCCTGAAATACAACGGGTTGGTTTAACGACTTGGTCGGGTAATTAAAGAATGATGCGTGCGGCCGAGAAAATTGGGATGATACAAGAAGCGTGCATTCGAAAAGTAAGATATTTTGAAGGTGTTTACTATGATTCAGTCAAATATGGTGTCTTAAGAGATGAGTGGGATAGAGGCCAAGATTTATTGCGAAATAGTTTAATAGAACGAGAGAAGATTTCTAACATTCGTCGGGCAAAAGTAACAGATGCGGATGCCATTGCTGAATTGAGCCAGGTTTCATTGGAGTATGATTGTACCAGTGACGAAGTTAAGTCTAAGCTCACAAAATTATGGAATCAATCGAACCAAATCATTCTTGTATATGTAGATGTTGAGATGGAAAAAGTGGTAGGCTTCGTGCAAGCAGAACGCTATCAGGCAGTTTACTTCGAAGATGGATTAAATATCTTAGGTTTAGCTGTATTACCAACGTATCAAGGTCGAGGGATTGGACGACAGTTAATGGCAGCAGTTGAAACACTTGCTAAAAATAATCAATTATCATTTATTCATTTAAATTCTGCGGATTACCGTCATGAAGCGCATGCTTTTTACGAGGCAATTGACTACCGTTCGAATAAACTTCAAAAAAGATTTATTAAAGAAATTGACTAGGATCGGAACAACTTAGCTTAAAAAATCATCAATGTCTTCTCTAACGTTTATCAAATGCTTTTATTAACCGATGAAATGGAAAAAACGAGAAAATTTTATGAGTCCGTCGGATTTAAAGACGCCAAAGAGCTACAAGGTGTTGCTTTTACCTTGTTAAAATAGTTTATCTTTTATAATTAAAACAACTGAAGTATACATATTGATATACTCTCCCTAAAGTAGATACTTAAAAAGTAAACTACTTTAGGGGGAATTTTTTTGAAACTAAATAAATTATAAAATCAAGGTAGAGATGCACATCGCAATAAAATATTTGAATATAACTATTCATCATTGATAGAAAATGACAGTATATCATTGACTTTTCTTATATAATGTAGGAAAATATAGGAAAAGGAAAGTAGGAAAATATAGGAAAATAAAAAAGGGGGAACCAATATGAATTCCGAACAAACATATTATACTGGAAAAGAAGTGGCAGAAATGTTAGGCGTGACAACGCGGACGATTCGTAATTATTTAAAAGAAGGTAAATTAAAAGGTACTAAATTTGGTGGTCGTTGGAATTTTACTCAAGCTGATATTGAGCATTATATTCAACAAGAAGAGCAACAGTTCAAATCAAATTCAAATGAAAACTTTGAAAGAGTTGAACACTTTAATCTAGAAATTAAACAAATATTTACTACTGCGCATTTACTTGAAAAAGGGATTGAAAATATTTTGACTTTAATGAATCAGTTAATATCAGATAAACCAGAGTATCAATATCGCTTTTTTTATAAAAGAATAGGTGAGACTCAAGCTGTATTTAATTTTAATGGTCTATTGGGCGGATTTGCTTTATTAAGTGAAAGCATAGTACAAGTATTAAAGGATTAGGTGAATAATCATGCAATTATTAAAGAAAATTGGTCCGAAAATTTATTTGATAATACTGATAAATGTGATAACCATTGTCTTATCACGTATTGTTATTCCCTTATTGGTTCCTAATAATCAAAGTTTATTGTCAATGGATACTAGTACTATTTTATTTGTTTTTGGATTTGTTATGCTAGGTTCATTTCTGCTCCAATCAGTACTGAGTATTTTATTTGAAAAATTGATGACACAATATAAAGTGGAGCTTTATTTAGACCAGGTCTTTAAACTCCAACAAATGAAATATGATGCCATTCTAAAATTAGGAACAACCTCTATTGTGACACGATTTTTTGAAATGGTTGATTCAATTTACTTTTTTCTCTCTGGTGGTCTAGCGACATTCTCATTAGCACTCATTTTAATCATTATTTCCCTAATTATTGCTTGGTGGATTGACATGAACGTGTTTATTGCCTTAATTACCTTAATTCCAATCAACTATTTTGGCTTTAAGAAAATTAATCAAGAATTGTCAAGACGCATGGCCTTATTTCAAAAGACCTTTAACAAGACACAACAAAATATTATTCAAGCGTTAACTAATGTGGAATTTTTAAAAACGAGATCAAATAAACAGCAAATTCAAAATTTGATTAGCTCCGATTTATATCATTCCTATCAAACGCTTGCTGAGACCAATAAATTTGCAGGTATCTCATCCAATCTTATCGGGATGTTAAATCAATGTATTCAATATTCGATCTATATTGCCATAACATTATCAGTGGCAAGAAACCAAAGTTCGATTACGCACTTGTTAACTACTAGTATTGTGTTGCCCACCTTTTTTCAAGCATTAAGGGAATTGAATAGCGCCAATCTTGATTTTTCATCATTACGAGTGTCTAAAGAGTACCTTGAGAAAGAAATAACGCCATTTGTTGAAGTAGAGTCAGCAGGTCAAACTTTAACGGAAGTCACTCAGGTCGAGATGACAGAAGTACGATACCAAATAGAAGAGCAGCGGTTCCAGATACCAGTGCACCAAGTTTTTTATAAAGGTGATTGGATTCATATTGCAGGACCTTCAGGAGTAGGAAAGAGTTCATTGGTCAAATTATTGTTAGGTTTAAGAGAAAGTACGGGTATCAAAATTAATCATGTACCGCTCAATTGTTTTGAAAAAGCCAGTTTAAGAAAAAGGATTGCTTATGTGACACAAGAAATTCCAATTTTTAATAAAACCTTAGAAGAAAATATTGGATTGGGACGATGTTTGTCACCAAAAGAAAAAGAAATGATTGAAGACAGTCAAATTTTAAGTTCAATTTTAAGAACAAAAAACTGGCAAACATTCATTTTAAATTCGGGAAATAATCTCTCTGGTGGTGAAAAACAACGCATTGCGATTGCGCGTTTGCTTTTATCTAACCCAGATATCATCATTATTGATGAGAGTACTAGTGCCATTGATCATAAAACATCTGAAGCCATCTATCAATTGTTAAAAGCAACTTTTAGCGAAGCTATTGTCTTTGTAATTACGCATGATCAGACTAAGCAAGTGTATTGCAATCGTGTGGTAAAATTAGGCTAGCCACTACTCATTGATTGTTATTGTCGATTTAATAATGGAAAAACAACTCAAAAAGAGGTAAACTATTAACAATGCTAAATAATTTTATGTGTGGAGGAAAAGAATGAAGAAAATTACTAATGAAAGTCTCTTTGAGTTAAAAAGTTTGGCGAATCCTAAAGTAGCACAAAACAAAGTGTTCTTTATTGAAACTCAAATGCGTAAAAAGGAAAATGATTATTTTGGTGAAATTAAAAGTTATGATTTAGAAACAGAAAAAATAAAAATCTGGAGTCCAAATCATGTTTCCGTACAAGATTTTGACATTTCACCTAATCAGACTTATATCAGTTATACCGCTAAAATTGAAGGTAATGAAAAGTTACAATTGTTTTTGATGCCTTTGGATGGGGGCAGTCCAATTCAGTTAACCAGCGAAGAATCAGACATTATGAGTTATCTCTGGTCAAAGGACAGTCAATCAGTCTATTATCAGGTGTCCAAAAAAGAAACAACAGATGTTGATGAGAATAACGATAATTCCTCAAAAGACCTTCCACAACCGACACATATTGAAAAAATTACTTATAAAAATGATGGTGCCGGATTCGTTAAAACGAATTTAACCTATGCGATTTATAAAGTTTCGGTGACCACGAAAGCAGTTGATGAGGTAATTGTTTTGCCTTATGCTGTAAGTCTTGCGGACCTTACGAAAGATGAATCGAAACTTTTTGTCAATATCAACCAAGCTAATGAGGATGAGTTTGCTTTTGCTAAAGGGGCAATTAAGTCGATTGATTTAAAAGCCAAGAACTTTGAGACATTTGAACCAACTAAAGCATTCGCCTCAGCTAGTTTTGTAGCGTTAAATCCAAGCGAAACGCATTATTTATTATTCACCAATGGTTTTACTTATGGTTTTGTAACGCATTCAAAATTATATGTTTATGAAGTCGCTACGCAAAAGTTAACCAATGTATTACCAGAATTTGAATATGATTTAGGTGATAGTTTAGTTGCGGATTTTCAACAAGCGGTTCATGGTTTTGAATGTAAATGGCTAGATGATGAACGGTTTATCTTTTCAGCAACTGTCAAAGGTGAGATTCATTTGTTTGAAGGGAATCTTAGGGGCAGAGTAGTAGAAAAGTTTGCCAAGTCATTGCATATTACCTCAGGAGTTGCGGCATTAGAAGGTTACTATATTACTTATTCGACACCAACAATCCCCAGTCGCTTAGCGGTAGTAGATGCAGGCAAGGCAGTAAAAGATTTGTATAATCCGAATAAACAATTTGAATCAGAGCATCATATTGTGGACCCAGAACGCTTTTGGTTTAAAGGTTATGATAATTGGGAGCTTCAAGGTTGGTATTTGCCGCCTATTACAAAAGAAAAAGAGCATGCGGCTATCTTATATATTCATGGTGGACCGCAAGTTGCTTATGGGGAAAGTTTCTTCCATGAAATGCAAGCCTTAGCTCAGTCCGGATATGGCGTTATGATGTTAAATCCACGAGGTGGTAGTGGCTATGGTCAAGAATTCGTAGCCGCAATTTTGGGAGATTATGGTAACCATGACTTCGATGATTTAATGCTAGGAGTCGATTACGTCTTAGCGCAACATCCTGAAATCGATCAACAACGATTATTTGTAGCTGGTGGGAGTTATGGAGGCTTTATGACCAACTGGATTGTAAGCCATACTAATCGTTTTAAAGCGGCAGTTAGTCAACGTTCTATCTCTAATTGGATAAGTTTTTATGGTGTGAGTGACATTGGGATGTTTTTTGTTGAATATCAATTGCAGCGAGATTTTTCGGACATTGAAGGTTTGTGGAAGTTATCACCACTTGCCTATGCTAATAAGGTCAAGACACCAATCCGTTTCTTACACGGTCAAAGTGATTTAAGATGTCCTCAAGAACAAGCGGAACAAATGTATATTGCGATGAAAAAGCATGGAGTAGAATCAGACTTAATATTATACCCACAATCAAGTCATGGACTGTCACGTGCAGGTATTCCTAATTTGAGAATGGAGCGACTAAAACATGTAAAAGAATGGTTCGACCAACATCAATAAACTGAATCAAATTATATAATAGGCTATATTAAAAGCTCACTTAGAAGACTCGTTATTAGTTTCTAAGTGAGCTTTTTAGTCAATTTGAGTAGCTTGCGAGCAGCGACTATTAGGTTTTGCTATCGAATATAAAAATGCTGTTTTCTAAACCGGTTTCTTTACTTCATATCGACGGGCAACTAATGATAAGGAATAACAAACAATGAAGTATAGCACTGCGGAAATAAAGAATACTTGTAAAATAACATCGACATCTTGGTTATAAATGATTTTTGCATTATGCATAATTTCTGGTAAGGCGATGATAGTAGCTAAAGAGGTATCTTTAATTAAGGCAATTAATTGACTAACGATGGCAGATATCATATTACGCATTGCTTGTGGTAATAAGATTAAGGTTAAGACTTGCCAAGTAATTAACCCGGATGCGTATCCAGCTTCTTTTTGTCCGCTAGGTAGTCCTTTTAGTCCAGCGCGGATAATTTCTGAAATCATTGCCGACTCGAAAATGGTCATGGCAGTTACTGCTGACCAAAAAATAGATAAACGAATACCAATTTGTGGTAGCGCAAAGTATGTAAAGAAAATGATTAGTAATAAAGGTAGATTACGAATAGTATCAATGAGTAGGGCGAGTAAATATGATATAATCGGAATATTTTCATAGCGTAAGGTCCCTAAAATAATACCAAATATCAAACTCAAAATGATTGTGATAGCAGCAACACCAATTGTGACCCATAAACCATTTAATAAGAAAGAAAATTGATTGCCTGAAATAAATAAAAGTGTCGTCATCTAAATTCCTCCTATCTACTTGTACGACTTTGGCGTTCTTCTAATTGTTTAACCATTAAACTGATAGGTACCGTAATAATTAAGTAGAAGATTCCAACGATAATATAGGTGCCAAATACATTATAGGTTTCACTGACAATTAAGTCGCCTTGATACATTAAATCTAGGCCAGCCACCATTGCGAAGATAGAGGAGTTTTTGACGAGGTTAATCATTTGATTGCCTAATGGTGGTAACACCAATTTTAATGCTTGAGGCAAGATAATTAAAAACATCACTTGATTTTTAGATAAACCACTAGCTAAACCGGCTTCTCTTTGTCCCGATGGAATCGATGTAATGCCGCTTTTTACGACGTCAGCCACGAAAGAGGAGGTATAAATACTTAAACCAATAACTCCTGACATAAAACCGCTAATATCAATTCCTGATAAGGGCACAACGACATAGAAAAACATGACAATAATCAAAAGGGGAATGTTACGAAAAACTTCGATGTAAGCAGTAGCGAAGCCACTAAGTAGTTTGTTATCAGAAGTTTGAGCAATGGCCATACCAATCCCAATGATAAAGCTAACTATTAGAACAATTAGGGAGGCTAATAATGTGTAACCAAATCCAGATAAAAATTGTCCTGAATAAGTATTAAAAAGTTCAATCATCTTACTCAGCTCCTTTCGCTAATAATTCTCCAAACCATTTATTATAGATTTGGTCGTAAGTTCCATCGGCCTGCATGTCGGCAAGATGTTGATTAATCTGAGCTAAAAATCCTTCTTGTTGTTTATTAACTGCAATCCCATAAGGTTCATCGGTAAAGTTTTCACTGACGACACGATAACCGTCATTTCCAACTAATAATCCTAAAAGAATGGCATTATCAGTCGTAACGGCATCACCTTGACCTGCTTTTAGTGCGGTAAAGCCATCGGCATAGGTTTCTAATTCGATGATATTGGCTGCGGGTGCAGCTTCACGAATATTTTTAGCACTAGTTGATCCTTTAACCGTAATAACCGTATGCTCAGCCGTTAAATCTTTAACAGAATTAATATTAGTATCATTAGCAACTAATAAAGATTGCCCCGCTGCAAAATAGACATCACTAAAGTCGACGACTTTTTTACGAGCATCTGTGATGGTCATGGTAGCGATAATTGCGTCGATATTGCCGTTTTTTAATAATGGAATACGGGTTTTACTGGTGACTTCAATAAAACGAGCATTTTCAGCATCACCGGTAATGCGTCTGGTTAATTCCTTCGCAATATCGATATCGAATCCTTCAATTTCTTGAGTTTCAACATTATAATACCCAAATAATTTTGTATCATTTTTAACGCCCCAAAGGATTGTATGATCATTTCCAGATAATCGTTCAGCAACATCTTTAGTTAATGATTTTGAAGCTGCTTGGTTAAAGACTATGAGAAAAAAGGCTATAATAGCTATAAATAATAAATACGCGATTGTTTTACTATATTTTTTATAAGACTTCATACAATCACCTCTTAATGACGAATAATTTTACTTAGGAATTGGATTGCTCTTTCTTCTTTTGGTTGAGCAAAGAAATCGTCAGAAGGACTATCTTCCACTATTTCACCTTGATCCATAAAGATAACGCGGTCGGAAACTTCTTTTGCAAACCCCATCTCGTGAGTAACGACAACCAATGTTATATCGGCTGCCTTTGCTACAGAGTTCATAACTTCTAAAACTTCGCCTACCATTTCTGGATCGAGTGCTGAGGTCGGTTCATCAAATAACATAATGTTTGGTTTCATTGCCATCGCTCTAGCGATTGCAACACGTTGTTTTTGTCCACCAGATAACATTGTAGGGTAGCTATCCATCTTATCTAGCATTCCGACTTGATCTAAGAGTTCTTTCGCTAGTTTTTCTGCATCGTCTTTAGAAGTCTTTAGTACTTTCATCGGTGCTAAGGTAATATTTTCTAAAACGGTCATGTGAGGATAAAGTTCGAAATGTTGGAACACCATCCCAATATGTTTACGGATATTTTTTAAATCGATCTTTGGCGTATTTAATTGCGTGTCATCTACCCATAGTTCGCCACTATCAATGGTTTCTAAGCCATTAATTGTTCTTAATAGGGTACTTTTTCCCGAACCTGAAGGGCCAATCAATACGACAACCTCTCCCGTATCAATCTTTAAATTAATATTTTTCAGTGCATGATAGTTTCCGTAGTATTTATCAACTTGTTTAAATTCGATTGTCATAGTTGATACCTCCTAAAAGTTTTATTGTTACAATAACATTAAAATGAGATTAAATAAAGTTTCATGTTCCAAAAGATGTTAGATAATATTACATTGAAATACAAAACTAACTGCAAATTAATTCTTTAATTGACTGTTTGAGAACTCGCTAGTCATCCACTTGATAAAGTATAAAAGTTACAATAAGATTACCCAATTTG
>NZ_KV805639.1:0-228 GCF_001811625.1 Globicatella sp. HMSC072A10
AAAATCAGTTAAATGTTTAATATTGCACTTGAAGTGACCATAGTAAACATGCTCGAAACGTATTAAAGTCGGGAATAAGCGGATATCAGAAGTAGTAAATTTGTCGCCTAGTAAGAACTTGTTATCAGCTAAAATGCTGTCTAATTTCTCTAGGGCATCGAATACATGACCCGCTTCTTCTTCATAAACTGTTTGATCTGTCGCAAAACCAGCTTTATAAACACCGTT
>NZ_KV805640.1:0-1224 GCF_001811625.1 Globicatella sp. HMSC072A10
CATGATTCAACGCGTCACTTCAGTTATATCGATCACCTTTTCTATTTTATGAAAAGAGAACATCATATCACCTGTGCCCGTTCTACTTTTTATCGCTATATTGTGAATGATGAAGAGCTGAGTCAGTCATTCCAACAAAATACTAGAACAGCGTTCACACAACGTTTCGAAACTCAACCGGGTCAACAAGCTCAATTCGATTTAAAAGAAAAAGTAAAATTAGTAACGAATGACGGGCAGACCATTACAGTATATATTCCAACGTTAACTCTTTCATGGTCACGTTACAATGTTCGTCGACTGATATTAAATCCGACAACAGAAAACTTACTGTCATTTTTAGCAGAAGCATTCGAGGAAATTGGGGGAGCACCACGAGAATTAGTCATTGATAATTTGAAAGCATTTGTCGAAAAACCACGAACGAGTATGGGAGATAAAGCTGTCTTAACCTCACGTTTTTCAGAATTTTGTAAAGATTATGGTATTGAACCACTGCCGTGTATGGTCTATCGTCCTCAAACAAAAGGAAAAACGGAGACGCAGAATAAATGGGTGGAACAATTATATAATTACAATGGTACCTATGAAGGGATATGGACTATGCATCATCGGTTAAAACAACTGAATGAAGAAGATAACAGAGGCATTTCTCAAGCGACAAGGTTGCCACGAAATTTCTTATTAGAAAAAGAAAAAGGTGATTTGGTCCCACTGCCATCCTTATCAGTCAGAAAACCTTATCACCTTCATCTTAAAAAAGTTCATGTTACCAACGACTCTCTCTTCCAATACCATTATAATAAATATTCCGTTCCAAAAGAATTTATCGGTAAACAAGTAGAAATTATCGTTCAAAACAATAAACTTTATATTTATTATAACGGAAATATCATCGATAGTCATCCTATCACCAATCAACTGTTCAACATAAAGCCAGAGCACCAATTGTATTATGCAAAACAGCAGGATGAAACAAGTAACTTAGAAACAGCGACAGAACCGAGTCTTATTTCAAGGGAATTAGGAGGCATCCGTTATGACAATCTATCTTGAAGTACAAAAGCAATTAGAGTATTTAAAATTTAAATCAGCACAGCACTACTTAGAACAATTATATCAAAACCATCAAATGACCGAGGCAGAATTATCTGGATTATATAAAATACTGGCCAAAGAAGTGGAAGCGAAGGATGAAAATAACCGTTTGTATAATGTTAAAGT
>NZ_KV805641.1:0-240 GCF_001811625.1 Globicatella sp. HMSC072A10
TCCTCGTAATATATATTTAGAAGGTCATTTCACACCCTTCTGATCGTCTCTGTTTCTCTTGATTTACCGAACATTATGTCATGGATAAGGGGCTATCCGTTGTCAGACTGGACGATTTCGAAGAAATCGAACAGGATGACAATGGCAAGCAAGCGAAGCGCGCTAGCTAAGCTTCATTTCAATGCATAAAATGTTCAATTGTCCCTTCATATTGCTTGGTTACTGTGAGATATTGTAGGA
>NZ_KV805642.1:0-14210 GCF_001811625.1 Globicatella sp. HMSC072A10
ACTATTTACCAACACTACTTGACATAGAGCCAATTAATTATCTTATTGTTCTTATTGATCAGTACTAGCATCGGGAGTGGACAAAAGATAGAAAATCGGCCCTTTGTCAAATCGTGTGGGTGAACAGAGTCATTTCACCAAAAAGTAGAGAGCCACAAAAACACCTTACTCGTTCATCGTTAGAGTAAGGTGTCATTTTTATTTTTTTAAAACTTTAGCCTTCAATATTTAATTTTGCGAATAAGTCTTCAAAATAAGCTTCAGTCTCAGGACGGTCCGCAATGTCGGTATTTTCATAGCCATAGTCACTAGTTTCCGTGCCTTCAATTTTCTTAATCCAGTAAGCCGCAAAACCTTGTGCAAAAGACTCCGACGGATCATTATAATAAGAACCTTCTTCCTCCCACTCTGCTTGATGGATACTCATCCATTCATCAGAATCTGAGAAACTCTTATATTCTTCTAAAGCTGGATCTTTATAAACACGAGAAGAATAATCAATAATATGCCCCATTTCATGATAGATAATAACTGGTTCAATTTCATATTCTTCAGAGAAGTGAATTTCTCTTGCTGGGTACGCCATCGCACTTAAATCAAAGTCGCCGACATCGATAATATTATTAATATCCGCATGTGTCATATAACCAAAACGTGCTAAACGTTGTTGGAAGTCTAACGGTAATTTATGGAAAGCTTCCACAATGACACTTTCTCTTTCACCCAGTTCAGATGACTCTTCCACCCCTTCAAAGTATTCAAAGTATGGGTCTTTGTCTTCGCTGACTGACATATCATAACGTTCTACTAATAAATTATAAGAGTCGTACATATCATCTAATATTTCTTGAATTCGTGGATTAGATGGATCTTGTTCTTGTAAAATTTCCGCACGACGAATGTCTGCATAGGCATCCGCAATTATTTGTGGTGAAAAGTTTTTCGTATAGTGATACATCTCATAAATATCATCCGTATAATGATTCAAGTAAGATCCATGTAACTTAAAATTAATGTCTTGATACTGTGCTTCGACTAATTCTTCTAAACTAAAAGTATCTAATAAATCGGTAGAAGCCACAGCTGGCGAGACGATTTGCATATCGCCATTATCATAAATTAAATACAACCAAGCGAAGGTAGATAAATCACGATAACTTTTGCCTCCAGTGATTTCATTAACAAATTCAAAATTACTTCCTGGATTTGATACATATAAAGCATCATCTACCGATGCAAATAAAGTATCTTCATTCAAAATAATTCGATCATGAATACTTTCACCCTCGCCAATTTCAAATTCTACTTGGGGATATATTGATTCGTAGAGATCAAATTGTTGTCCATTCACTTCAAATGACGTTTCATCAACTGTTGCGGTTTCAGCATTTACGACGCTTAAGGCAGGGGCATTTAAACTGACTACTGTCATTGCCGCTAACCATAGTTTTGTCCATTTTCTCATTAGTCTCATCCTCCCAAATTTTGTTTGCTTAATCTATTTACTATACCTTAATCTTAAAGTAAAACTGATTTCAAATGCAAAGAAAAACGCTTAAAATAAATTTTATTTATTAAAATTTTAAATAAAATACAAACAAAGGAGGGAGTGGACCTGAAGTAGAAATTTTAATGATTTTCGCTTCATCTGTTCACCTCCGCACCGATAGGCGTTGGACAGAAGTAGAAAATCATTTGATGTTCGCTTCGTCTATCTATCCCCGCACCGATAGGCGTTGGCTAGAAACAGAAAATCGTTTGATTTTCACTTCGTCTGCCTACGCTCGCACAATTGAGTTAGCATGAAGTCGAAAATGAATGATTTTCATTTGATCTCCATTTAATATTTTATAATTAATTATTCCATCCTTCATGAAGATGCTTTATAAAACTTTCCATCCCTACTCTGTCTTGATAATTCAAGGACCCCTTGATGATTATTCCATGTGACGAAAACGATTGGAGGCAGATTTTCGCTAGTCGAGCCACTAGAGTATTCATGGTGCCTTGACGGACATTGGAATTTCATTTTTAAATAATCGTCAATTTACTCTGTACAAATAAAGTAACTTTGTTATAATAGTTAACGATAAATCTTTAAATCTATCCGAGAGATAGGAAAGATAGAGAATACGATTTTTTTAGCTTGCTATAAAATAATGCGATCTCTATCCAGAGATTTAAATAATTTTATAGGAGGCTTTTTTGTTATGCAAAATATTGCGGAACGTCAAGAAGTTGCGTCAATACCGAGTCATTTGACTGTAGGCGCACAAGCATTTACCACACAAGATGAGGAGTATGCTCTCACTAAGGTCAATGGAAATTACAAAAATTTCTGGCAAATGTTAGTGGTGATGGTTGGTTTTACTTATTTCTCCCCTTCCATGATGGCCGGTGGTCAATTAGGATTAGGGCTTAACTTTAGTAACTTTGTCATTGCGATTTTATTAGGTAACTTATTTTTAGCTGTCTATACGGGGATCCTCGCACATATTGGACAAGCTACTCGGATGAATTTTGACTTATTGTCCAAAAAAGCATTTGGTCATACTGGTTCAAAATTACCCTCTTTATTAGTGGGCTTAACCCAAATGGGTTGGTTCGGCGTTGGTGTGGCCATGTTTGCGATTCCTGTTGCCAAATTATATGGTCTCAACACTTATGTCTTAGTACTAATTATAGGTGGCTTGATGACCTTAACATCTGTGAAAGGAATTAAAGCTTTATCGATTTTCGGTTCCATTGCCGTTCCTTTAATTACCCTTTTAGGTTTTTATTCGATGTATCGTTCAATTAATGATGTTGGAGGGGTAGCGAAGCTATTTTCAGATACGCCAGCTCAACCGATTACTTTAACCGCTGCTTTAAGTATTGTTATTGGTAACTTTATTAGTGGTGGGACCTCGACACCGAATTTTACCCGCTTTGCTAATAATCGAACGACTGCCATTATTTCCACTGTGATTGCATTCTTTATCGGCAATATCTTAATGTTCAGCTTTGGTGCTACTGGTGCCGCTGCCTTTAATATGCCCGATATCTTTGATGTGTTAATTTTTCAAGGTTTAACGATTCCTGCCATTTTATCTTTAGGATTTAATATTTGGTCTACCAATAATAATGCCTTGTATACCGCTGGTTTATCGATTTCTAATGTAACCAAATTTCCAATGAAATGGATGACCTTATTTGGAGGAACCTTGGCTACTTTATTCGCTATCTTTTTATACGATAACTTTGTTTCCTACTTAAGTTTATTAGGCTCGATGATTCCACCCGTTGGCGCAGTCATTATTATCGATTATTTTATCAATAGCAAGCACTATCAAGAAGTAGAAACAACTCGTCAATGGAATTGGGATGCGATAATAGCCGTTATCATTGGGATTAGTTTGGGATTAATGATTCAAAGTGGCATTACACCCATCAATAGTTTAATCGTTGCCGGTATTGTTTATTTCGTCTTATCAAAAATAAAGGGGTAATGGAAAATGTTAATTAAAAATGTTCATATCGAAAATCAAGAAAAAGCCACAGACATTCGTATTATGGATGGTATCATTACAGAAATTAGTGACCACCTTCATGCTGGTGATAACGAAGAAGTTATTGATGCGACAGGAAAACTGGCCTTACCGCCCTTTATTGAACCGCATATTCACTTAGATTCCGTCTTAACCGCCGGCGAACCAAAATGGAATGAGTCCGGTACCCTTTTTGAAGGGATTGAGACTTGGGCTTTACGTAAACAAAGTCTTACTTATGAAGATGTAAAAGAACGCGCCGGACGCGCAATTCGTAAACAAGCTGCTAATGGTATTCAATTTGTCAGAACTCATGTTGATACGACGGACCCTAATTTAACTGCTCTAAGAGCATTAATCGATCTACGTGAAGAAGTAAAAGACTTTATTGAAATTCAGGTCGTAGCATTCCCACAAGAAGGGATTTTAAGCTATAAAAACGGCTATGAATTACTAGAAGAAGCTCTAAAATTAGGCGCTGATGTCGTAGGGGCTATTCCTCATTATGAATTCACTCGTGAATATAGCGTTGCTTCACTTAAGATGATGATGCAATTAGCCCAAAAATATAATGTCTTAGTGGACGTCCACTGTGATGAGATTGATGATGAAGCTTCGCGTGGCTTAGAAGTACTGGCTACCTTAGCATTAGAAACAGGCATGAAAGGTCGCGTAACAGCATCGCATACTACCGCGATGCATTCTTATAACAATGCCTATGTTGCGAAATTAATGCGCTTATTACGTCTTTCTGAAATCAACTTTATCGCCAATCCACTTGTAAATACGCATCTACAAGGGCGAATTGATACTTATCCAAAACGTCGTGGCATGACGCGAGTCAAAGAATTACTAGCCAACGGTAATAATGTTGCTTTTGGTCATGACGACTTATTCGATCCTTGGTACCCATTAGGTGATGGTAATATGTTAGAAGTCATTCATATGGGATTACATATTGGTCATATGATGGGCTATCAAGAAATTATGGACTCCTATCGCTTTGTAACTCATAATGCTGCTCGCTGTTTAAATATTACCGACCGTTATGGAATTGAAGAAGGTAAACCGGCTAACTTAATTATTATGAATCACAATAATTTCTATAATGTTTTAAATGAACGAAGCGAAGTCTTATATAATATCCACGAAGGTAAAATTATTGCTCAAACTCAGCCAAAAGTAAAAGAGGTTCTATTCTAAGGTTTGTCTATCATATTAAACTAAAATGAATACACACACTTCAAATAGAGTGAGTGCTACCTACTATCGTTAGATGGTAATAGCAACTCACTCTATATTATTTCTTATCGTTTTGTATTCGAACTGCTTTTGTGCTAGAGGTGTTGGAAGTGGGCAAGAAGTTGAAAATCATTCGATTTTCGCTTCGTCGGCCTACCCCCGCACAGGCGAGTAGGCCTCAAAACAAGTCTAGAGACGCCATTTGAAACCACTCAACCACTGCGCTATTAATAAATGAATAATAATCTTAACTAAATTTATCAAGTTTACGCCTAGCCTCTTTTTTGTCTTTTCATAAATCCAAAATATTTTAAGCCCAAACACAGACTATTTTTGACTATTTCGCTAAAAAACCGTCCGTTTTGAATAGTTTACAATTAGCTACGAATAGCTGAATTAAAAATTTTTTTCGAAAGCTATATACTAAGGACTGGTGATTTTTGTTAAGCATCTTTTTCCCTAGATAAAACACTCTCTCTAAATATCGCAAAAAAATTAAGGGAGCTATTCGATAAAATATTATGTCATTACGATTGCTCTTGTTGTACCTTTTGTTTAATTTGATAGACGGCCCCTAATAAACCTGCATCATTTTTTAATTTCGCTAACTTGATATCGCAAGCTGTTTTACCTACCATAAAGTGGTAACTTCCATGGCGCTCAATCATTTTCTCATGCGTCTCCATTAATCGTTCATAGAAGGCCGGATTTTCGGTGATGCCGCCCCCAATTAAGATTGCTTGTGGATCAAATAAACTATCAAGATTGATAATTGCTTTTGAAATAGAAGTATAAAATGTTTCGATTGCTTTTTTCGCAAAGGGATCTTTTTCTTCATTTTCAAAGATAATACGTGCATCCGTCACTTCTTCAAAATTAGGTTCTTGCTCTTTATGCAATCTATTATAAACACCGCACAACCCTAAAACTACCGCACCATGATAATTCAAACTCGAATTTAATTCAATTGATCCAACATCTGGTGTATGTTCCATAATCATCCAACCAAACTCACCAGCCATTCCGTTAAAACCACGATAAACCTGGTCATTTATAACAAAACCTCCACCAATTCCAGTCCCCAGAACCATACAAATATAATTGCTCAAGTCTTTTGCATTACCTAACCATTTTTCAGCTATAGCAACACTATTTCCGTCATTATCGACTGTGATTGGTAAATCTGTATATTGATGTAAAATATCAATCAAATTAATTTGAAAGATACTGTGAATAGCACCGGCAGTAATCAAGAACCCATCTTCACGAATAACACCAGGCATACTAATCCCAATCCCCTCAACTGCTTCATTTGAAAATTGGTTAATAATTTTAACAAGCGTTTCTATAAAGGGTTCTTTTTCTAATGGTGTTGGCACTTTATCCTTTTGCGTAATATTACCTTCTTCATCTACTAAACCAAATTTTATAAAGGTTCCTCCAATGTCAATACCTAAAAACATCTCTGACCTTCCTTTCTAAATTAACCTTGGTATTCCCACTCACCTAACTTAGGTGCATTACTATCAAAGCCTAAATATAATTCAAATTTTCCAGGATCCGTAAATCGTGTCAAATCACTATGAACATAAGCTAAATTATCTACCGTAATTTCAAAGCTTCCCTGGTAAATTGCGTTCGCTTTCACACTGACTTTTTCAAAATGTTTTAACTCTCTCACTGGCCGTACCACTTCCGATACACAGTCACGAATATAAAATTGAACTATTCCTTGCCCATCACTATCACTTTTATTACTTAAAGTATAGTGCACGATAATTTTATTTTGTTTGTCTACGATATTAGCTTCGGTAAGTTCTATTTCACTATAATTTAATCCATGTCCAAAAGGATAGAGTGGTCCTTCATGACGTCTAAATAACGTGACATATAACGAATAGTTGGATTTTCTTCGTTAAACGGTCGTCCGGTTGAGTAGTGATTATAATGCAATGGCATTTGTCCAACGGAACGTGGTAAACTTATGGGGAGTTTTGCTGATAAATGAGCCATCCTCTTCACCAATTTCGGATTGAAAGAACTCGCTAATGCCAATGGAATAGGGAAAATCGTTTCATATTCGTGAATGACATCTGCCATAAAACTAAAGGTAATTTCAGACGACTTTGTTCTAAATAATTTTTCTGAATATTAATGACTTCTTCTTTCGTATGAGTTCCTAATACCGTTCCTATCGAATTAAGTTGTTCTAAACTTAATCCCAGTTCTAACATTGGTCCAGTTATTTCTCCACTTTCTGAGAAAAAAGTGGGTGTAATTTAAGTCATTTGACCAATTTTTCTTCTAAAGTCATTTGTTTCAATAAATCTTTTAACTTTTCCAAAAATAAACCTTCTAAAAATGATTATACGCTTTCAATCCAATCTTAATCAAGATATAATACAAACAAAAGAGAGTGGACAAAAATTAGAAAATGAAATAATTTTCATCAATTCCGCCCACCCTAGCATCGTTCAATCTTTATGAAACATCTTTCAATGAACTTATTAAAACCACTCAACTATTACATCTGTACATTCTAATCAAAAACTGGATAGTTTTATAATGTTTATTCTCTGTCGCTAAATACTTTATTTCTTTATAACGATGGTTATCGCTGTCTTTGCACCTAAATTAAAAGTAAGTGGGTCTTCTACTAAACCTATGATATTAACTAAATGTTCTTGATTAGCGTCATTAAACACAACTATTACCAGAGAACCATCTTTATTTTCGAAAGCCACATTTTTCACTTTTGTATGATCATCAGATTCTAATCTAAATGCTCCTGGTTGAATATATTTGCTAAAATGTGCTAAGCTAAAATAATCTTGTGTTAGTTCATAACGATTTTCTTTTTGATATACTTTTGCTATTCCTCGACAAGTGCTTTCGCCAAATCCAGGCACAAAAGGTCCGTTCTCTTCATCTAAGGCCATATTCCAAAGAATCATTGATCGAGAATTATTTCTTAAGATATCAATTCCTGTTCTCATTAAATTTTCAAAAGCTTTCGAAAAACCTGGGATCCAATCTCCACCGGAACCTTCTGTAAAATGAATTTCTTTTTCAGGGAAGAACGTTTCTACTCTAGTTTGTGAAATTGCATTTCCTCCATACCAATGCCATGCTATACCATCAAAAGAATCTTCAGCCAAATCAAATAAATCGAATGCATAATCAATTCTGTCCCAATTATGGTCATATCCTAAGATTTTAGTTTGAATTTCCGCTTGATTAAATGCGGGTTTTAAATTTTCACTTACAAATTTAGCTTCCTCATGAGCTAAAAATTTCATAGAAGGATAATGCTTCGGTTCGTACAACGGTTCATTTTGAGGAGTAACTGCGTAAATATTAACTCCATGTTTTCGATACTCCTCAATAAACTTAACAAAATATTTAGCATAGCTTTCATAGTAATCGGGTATTAAACTCCCCGTTCTCATTTCACCTGACGTCTTCATCCACCCTGGTGCACTCCATGGCGATGCAAAAATTTTAATATTTGGATTGATTGCTATTGCATTTTTGGTTAAAGGTAAAATACTCTCTAAATCATGATTTATAGAAAAGTTATTTTGATCAACATCAATTTCACCTTCTTTAAGATCATTATAACTATAGATTGTTCTAGCATAATCTGAAGCACCCATCGGGTTTCTAATAGCACTTATTCCTATCCCCTCTATGGGATCAAACAACTCGGTCATTAATTTATTTTTTAAATTTTCTGGTAAACATTTATCAATTAAAAAAGCCGATGAGTCCGTGAATGATGCTCCAAAACCATCAATTTCTTGATTTCTTACATTTTTATTTACAATAATGTCAACACTATCAGTCTTTTTACTTCTTAGTAATTGATTAAAATCAACTTCTTTGAATTGATTTTTTTCATCAGTTGTTATGTGACTAATTATTTTCATTATTTACTCCTTGTATAATGAACACATAGTAATTAGTGTTCTTTTTTTCTTTTTACTATATGATAATCATAGGCTTGTGGATTGGTTCTTACTCCTATAGCTTAGACTATTTTATTAAGGCTCCAACCACATTTCTATGTTTATTTGTTTATGAGTTAGATAACGCTAGACGTTTTATCTCGTGCAAGGATACGATACATAGTTTTTGTGGATAACCACAGCCAATTTATTTTAAAGGATGTGTTTTTATGTTGCTTATTGGTATCGATGTTGCTAAGGATAAGCATGATTGTTTTATTTGTGATTCTGATGGGAATGTGATTAGAGATGTCTTTACCTTTTCCAATGATAGGGAAGGCTTCAATCTTCTTTTATCTTTTATGCCAACATCTTCTGAAAATGTAAAAGTGGGGCTTGAAGCTACTGGTCATTACAGCTTAAACTTAATCAATTTTTTGATTGATAATGGCTACTCCCCAGTAGTTTTCAATCCTTTGCAAATTAATCTTTTCAGAAAAGCTCATACGCTTAGAAAGACTAAAACTGATAAAATTGATGCTAAGTTAATTGCTCTTATGCTTTCTTCCAGTGATGCTAAACCCCACTTGGATTTATCTTACCATGTTACGGAGCTTAAGTCACTGACTAGATATCGTTCTAGACTTAAAGATCAATTAGCTAGGCTCAAAATCTCGCTTGCTAGAATCATTGAGATTGTGTTTCCAGAGCTTGAGGATTGCGTTTACTCGATTAATCAAAAATCTACTATGGCCCTTCTTTATGAGTTCCCTTCAAAGGAATTAATCGCAAATGCTCATCTTACTAGGCTTACTAATCTCCTTAAAGATAATTCTAAAGGAAGATATTCTAAGGACAAGGCGTTAGAAATTAGAAATGTTGCGAGCAATTCTATTGGAACTAGTTCTGATGCAAGTAGTTTTGAGCTTGTTCAAACGATTGATATGATTAATTTCTATTCTTCTAAAATGGATGAACTAGATGCTAAGATAGAAGATATTATGATTGAATTAAACTCTCCTATTCTATCTATCCCTGGTATTTCTTACAATCTTGGTTCTATTATTTTAGCTGAGATTGTTGATATCAATCGATTTGATACTCCTGCTCAGTTACAAGCTTTTGCTGGCCTTGATCCAACCACTCATCAGTCTGGAAAATTTATCGCTACGGGTGTTTCTATGGTTAAACGTGGCTCTCCTTATCTTAGATGGGCTATCCTCAATGCTTCTAGGTTAATAGCTATGAGAGATCCTTGCTTTAAAGATTATTATCAGGGAAAGAGAAAGGAAGGTAAACACCACTACGTTGCTCTTACACACGTTGCTAAAAAGCTAATCAGAGTTATATTTAAATTACTTAAAACAAACACTCAATTTGTTCCTCAAACATAACTTCATTTTTAAAATTGCCTTTTTTCAAGGCTTATTTGCCATGCTCATTTTTATTAGATTGTCTTTTGCTATCTTTCATAAAATTCTTTTGTTTTCTACTTGACTTCATATAGTTAGTCTTATTGATTGATAAAATTAATTTTCTCTCTAAATGTTTATATATCTTTATATGAATATAAAATGGTAAACTTATTCCAAATAAGAACCAAAATATCAATAATCTTGGTAAAAAAAATAAAATAATAGGTGGCACAATATATAAGATAGCTATTCCACAAAATATCCCTATATACTTCATTGTAACAACCGAAGGGATTCTAACTATCTCTACCATTTTGTTTTTGGAAAAATCACCAGCAATCAAACCATTTAAACAAATTAACGAATAAATACTTAACACCATTAAGCACACAAAAAGCAGCTCTTTTGGTAAGAACGAAGTAATTACGATCAATATTATCAACATCAATAACATTTCCATCCAAATTTTAATAACTCTTTTTCGATTGATAATATCCCTTATAATTTCCACAATAGTAAATTCGTCATCATTTTCATCGATTCGTTTTGCCACAACATTAATAAATGAACCTAGAGTAAAAATTGGTAAACTAAAAACAAAGAAAAAGATATTCAATTTCAATAGCATATATCCTTTACTTAAAGTTTTATATACCGTACCATCTAAATCAAATATCTTTTTCATATTTACTCATCCTTGTCTTATTCCATACCTAATTTTTCTTTATTGTTTTTGATTTTTTCTGTTCTGATTTTTACAATTTCATCCCAGCCGTTATTTTTTTGGAATGTTTTATAAGTTTCAACTAGTTTATCAAATTCATCTTCGCTTCCAGCACGTATCATGCCGACCAATGTTGTATTCCAATTAGTGTTAATTCCAGATAAATTTCTTGCTTCTGGCGTACCAGGTGTAGGATTAGTATTTTCAATAATAAAATGAGGTACTAATTTTCCTTTACCCCATTCTCTTAATTGAATAAGAGCTGGTGTTGCTGTTTTTTCACTTGCATAAGTCTGATATTTATCATGACCGAAGAAAATAAATTCACTTAAACGATATTCTTTTTTATATCTTTCAGAATCAGTATCTTTAATTTCTTGAATTTCTGGTAATAACTCGATCTTACCATCAGCATCATATTGGAATGTTTCACCTTCAATACCAAAAGTTGTTAATAATCCACCATACTCACTTTGTAAATATGTAAATAATTGAATTGCTTTTGCTGGATCTTTAACATCTTTATTAATATAATTAATCATCCAACCTGAGATTCCACTCTGGTTTATTGTCGGTTCATTACCTTTAGTACTTTGTGGTCCATCAATAGCAATATATTCTGAACCTGGATTCGCTGAGTACCAATCTTGAAGGAAACCTGACATTTGGGCAGTACCATCTGCGAACACAGTGGCATAACGTCCTGTCTGAATTTTTTCTTCGAAAGCAGTTCCATCATCTGTAAAGCTATCGTCTGATATTAACCCTTCAGAATGAGCTTCACGTAAAGTTTTCATCCAAGTTAAGTAATCTTCGTCTAAATTTCGATCATAAAACTCATCATTTTCTGTAGTTAAAGGAACGCCGATAAAGTCTTGGAATGCACCACCTAATGATCCTGTTCCTTCACCCAATGCATTAAATCCAAATGGAATTAAATCTGGAAACTCTTCTTTGATTTTCTTTAATCCTGCTACAAATTCTTCCGGTGTACCAAAGTCGGGCTCACCGATTGCTTCATAAACATCTTTTCTAATAATGAAGTTCGTATTTGCTGGTATTAAATCCTCTTCATAATCTTCAGATGAATTTGAGTAACTTGGGTAACCATAAGTCTTCCCATCTGATAATTGGAACCAATTCATAGTATCTTCAGAAGCTACTTTGTTCCAATAAGGATCATATTTCTCTGCTAAATCATTCAATGGGTATGCCCAAGTATTTGCTTGTTGCGCGACCTGTGAGCTTGCATCAAATATAGTTACAAAATCAGCTAAATCTTCCGAAGCAAACATTGTATTTAAACTGGTATCGTCACCTTTAATAAATTTAACTTTAATATTTAAATCTTTTTCAATTTGCTTGGTAACCGTATCCTCTCCCCATGAATCATTCCACCAATCCGCATTTACATACCAAGTAAATTCTGTTGGTTCTTCTCTTTTATCTATTTTCCATGCGGGTTCATCAGGATTTAATTCATAACGTGCCGTCTCACCCTCTGTATTATTGTCTTTATTAGCAGTTTCACCACTACCACAACCGGCTAATAAAGCTGATAATAACAAGACACTAGTCCATTTTTTCATAATAATTCTCCTATTCTTTAATTGCTCCGACCATCATGCCAGAGATAAAATATTTTTGTAATAATGGGTAAATAATAAGTATTGGGACAGTTGTTACAACAATGGTCGCTAACTGAATACCCCGTGTTGTGCCTTGAGCAACCGCTGTACCAATATTTTGAATTGTATCAGTTTGCGATTGAACAATAATTTCATATAACTTCATCTGTAATGGGTATAACGCTCTATCTGTGATAAATATTTTTGCTGTCATAAAATCGTTCCACTGGTTGACACCATTAAATAATGCTATCGTAGCTAATGCTGGTTTTGATAATGGCAACATAATACTTAAAAATATACGCCAATATCCAGCACCATCAATTTTTGCTGATTCTTCTAATGAATCCGGTACATTTCGGAAAAAGTTCATTAAAATTATCACATCATAATAACTTAATAAGGCTGGAATAATATATACCCAAAAAGAATTTAATAGTCCTAATTGTCTAAATAGTAAATAGGTAGGAATCATACCTCCTGAAAAAAACATTGTGGTGATTCCCATTGCAGAATAAAATTTTCTACCTTTTAAATCATTTTTACTCATTGCATATGCCATCATAGCGCAGAAAAACACATGTGTTATGACACCAATAACTGTTTTTAAAACGGAAATAGCAAAAGCATTCCAGATAGTTTTATCATTAAAAACAGAGATATAATTATTTATAGACCATTCCTGAGGAAAAAAGACATAATTTCCTCTTGCCAATGCTTGACTGGATGCAAATGAAGAAACTAGAATGTTCCATAAAGGCACTACAATCGTTAATGTAAAAATAGATAAGACAATGACATTAATAATATCAAACCATAAACTATCCTTATCTTTTTTCATAACTTTTCTATTCAATAGTCATCCTCCTAAAGCACCGATTGATTATCATTAATTTTTTTAGTTATTTGGTTAGATGTAACCAGAAGAATAACTGAAATCAATGATACTCCTAAACCAACAGCAGTTGCATATGAAAAGTCTCCCTGAGCAATCCCCATTCTATAAACATAGGAGTTAATTACTTCAGCTTTTGGTTGGTTTTGACTATTCATAAGTACCATTGTTTGATCGAGATTTGACCCTAATAATCCACTAACTGATAAAATAAGATTTAATACTATAATATTTTTTAACGATGGAAGTGTAATATGTTTAATTTGTTGCATACGTGTTGCCCCATCAATTTCAGCTGCTTCATAATATGATGGATCAATCTTGGCCAAGGTAGCTAAATAGAGAATTGTTCCCCAGCCAGCATTTTTCCATATATCTGATAAAACTGCAATCCACCAATAATTTCTTGCTGTTAGTAAATAGTTTTCATTTTTTATTTGAAAACCTAATCCCGATAAAATATTATTTAGCAGTCCCGTTGTGGATAACCAGTTAATTAACATTCCCCCCAGTACTATCCAGGACAAGAAATATGGCATATATGAAATTGTTTGAACTATTTTTTTAAACTTACCATCTCTCATTTCATAAATCATGATCGCTAATACAATTGGAACACCAAACCCTAGAAATAGCTTCATAAAACTGATTCCTAAAGTGTTTATAACGGCATCCCAAAAGAAACTATCTCTCATAATTATTTTGAAATTGTCTAATCCAACCCAAGGAGCAGTATCTATTCTATCGATGACTGTATATCTCTTAAAAGCAATTATCAAACCATATATAGGATAAAAATTAAAAATCGCCATAAAAATAATCGCTGGCCAAA
>NZ_KV805643.1:0-4154 GCF_001811625.1 Globicatella sp. HMSC072A10
TTGTTTTCTACTTGACTTCATATAGTTAGTCTCATATCATTTTCACTGATTTATAACGGTTTGTATACTCCAATCGCCTTGCCTTCAAATAACTGCTTGTCAGATAAATCTTTAGATACTAATTTCTTCAATCTCATTATATTGTTGTCTAAATCCCCATTCATTAGCATCAAATAGATACACTTCATCTCCTTGATTGACTTCTGGTGACAATGAATTATCTGCTGCTACTACACAAAAATTTGCTTGATTTGCCATTGATTGATTCATTATTAAAACTCCTTTTCTCAAACTTTCAGTCTTATTTTGTTAATGTTGTTGTTCATGTTGTGTTTACGTTTATCTTGTTCAAAAACGTTGATATAACAACGTTCGTAAGTGTGTTCACGTTGTTCACGTTCTTTTCCAGAAATTCCATTTGTATATAACATGTACATATATATTTATTATATTTTTAAAAGTCTATAACAACATAAACAACGTGAACAAGGCTCTTAAATGTTGATTTACCAACGTTAATGCTGTTCACATTGAACGTGAACAAAAGGTGAACAGATGGTAAACATTATCCTGATTTTTCGATAGCTTTGGCTGTTCCAACTTTAACAAAATCTTTCATTTCATATGGTAAGGTGCTTATGTAGTCTTCATTAAATCTCGAGTTTTTTTCTTCAAACGTGCCTTCGCTTAACTCATTTAAATTTTTTAGTATCTCATTGACAAAGCCATAAGGAATGGTTGAATGGCGATTGTTATTCTCTTTAAGGTATTCAATAAAATCAGATTTAATAAATTTTATCGGTACTCGTTCATAATAGGTGTAATTCTCTACTAGATAACGTTCGATAACATAACTTCGGATGATATCATTTTTAACCTTGTAATTACTTATGGCATCTTTAACTGCTTCTGGTTCAATAAACTTTTCAAAATTCATGTTGATTGCTTTATGTAGCACATACTCCAATACTTCTGTATCTTTTATATACTCGTCTTTTATTTTAGTGTTTTCTTTTTTGCCATTAAAATTAGCGTTAAATGGTATGATTAGTAATCTTCTATACCAACCATTTGATTTATTGCCTTTAACATTCGGCATCTCGTTCCCACTAAACAAACAGAACATTTTCAATTGGGCGCTGTATATCCCACCGTTTTTTATCTCAATAGAAATTGGATCACCGGTGGCTATGGACATTAAATCAGATACTGAATCAACTGGGGTTCTGCTAATGTCATCTCCGATATTACACGTTTTCCCAAGTAACATTGATTTCTTAAATTTGTTAGAATCTCCACCAAACTCTTCCATTTTTAATGTCGCAATATTGCTAAAACCTAATAGATTAATAATCAATTGTTGAAAACTTCCTTTACCTGAACTGCCTTCCCCAACTAAAAAACCAATCTTTTTTCTTGTATAATTCGAATTAATAGCTTCGTTTAATACCTGATAAAGTAATGTCACCATTTCCTCATCACCTAGTACAAGTGATTTGAGCCAATCTTCAACGTTCCATCCGTCTATGCTCTTTAGTTTGGCATCTGGATTATAATTTGTTTCAATTTTACTGGTAAAAATATATTTAGGATTAAACTCTAATAATTTTTTACTCTTAGTATTAAATATCCCATTACCTACTGGTATCAAATGCCTATGTTCATTTGGTTTTTCTAAAGGTACTTTTATACGGATAATTTCAATGACATTTTTCCAATCGCTGGGGAGCGCTTGAAACTCAATACTATTAGTCAACTGGTAGATTAAATTAACGCTAGAATCGTAAATGCCGGTATCTGGATTGAAAACATAAAGCATACTATAATCCCTTGAAGTACCAATCAATTTGAAATACCATTCCCTTTGTAAAATATCAGCAATTATACTTGGTGGAAATTTTTCATATTTCCCTTTATCTCGCATAGTATAAGATAAATCTGATAATTTACGTTTTAATTCTTCAATTGATTTAGGTTTTTGTGCTTTAATATTTATTGGCTCAACTTTATTTACTTTAGCTACTAATTCCTTAAGTTCTTCTGGCATTTCCCGATTGCTTATTTGTTCCAATCCTATCCACCTCTTTTCAACTCCTTATTCAAAATACTTTTAAATATCGTATTTAACTCTTCACTATCAAGTGCTGGCTTTACAAAATTATCATTTATCAACCATAACCATTGATAAGCAATGTTTGGATCCATTCCTAAATATAAAAACTTGCCAATTTGCTTAGTTAACCACACATTCCGATTACCTTCACTAACCCCTGCCATTATTTCTTCCAGAACAATGGCTGTATATTTTTTATTTCCGTTATGAGTGAAGTCGATATTAATCTGTTCTTTTTCCATCTTAAACGCTGCAAGGCAATCATCAACACTCAATAGGATGCCTTTATTTCTGATAATCATTGATTCGTTTGTATAGGGTGTAAGAACAGGTAGACCCATTAACTGAGAAAATTTTTCGCCTTGTTTATCGTATTCTAGACCAATTAACTTCCCTACATTCCTAACAAGAAGCAGATTCTCTTCTTCGTTATACTCACGATCAAGACCTATCACTAGTCGATACCTGAACCGTTTGTCTCCCTTTTTATCAAAACAATGTATAGTAGGATAAAGTATATAAGTGATACCTTCTAATTCTGACTGTATCTTTAAAATAAACTCTTCGTAAGATAAATCTAATTTTTCATAATCAAAAGTAAGAACTTCTTTATACAATAAATTACTATCATTTCTTTTATTGTTAAGTAACTCTCCCGTCAAAAAATACTGCGATTGGTTCACTTTATATAAATCTCTATCATCATAGTCACTAATATCAACATATTCTGGTTTATAATTAAATAAAAACTCCATTGGATTTATGTCAATAGGTGTCATACTTGCCGTCCTTACACCTGAACAAGTGTAAATCATGCTATCACCTCATTCCATTGAAAATGTTCATCATATCTTCCTAAAATCATTTATTCCTTTAGCTCCATTAATTCCAATTCATCAAGTAATAGAGAAAGAAAAGTACTGATTTTATCTATTTCCCGATTAACTGTATATGCCAGTGGTATTAGATTTTCTGATTCAATGTCATCTGATGCACTTGAAAATACTTTTTCATTTGCATTCTGAATTTCACTTACATAGTCCAATATAGCTTCAGTTAAATGTTTTGATCTAATTATGTTAAATTGTAATTCATCTGATAAAGTATTCTCATGAACTTCTTCATTTTTTAAATAATTGTTTGTCATGTAAATTTCCCCATTTCATATTTTTGTGTTAAAATGAGAATAGTTATCCTTTGTAAAAATAACTATTCCTAGCATTTGAGAGATGGCCGTCTTTCGAATGCTTTTTTGTTTGTTCAACTTTTTTAGTTCTGTTGAATATGGCCTGCATTTTCAATCGAAACTTCAATAAGCGTGCTAATTTTTTCAATACTACGGCTAACTTCAAACATCAATAGATTCAGTTCATTTAGTCTTTTTTCAGCATCTTTCTGCGTTTCAACTGCTAACATTTGCGCTTCAATATCAGAACAATAATCTCTTGCGGTAAGTAATAGTTGCTTAATTACATAAGCATCTAAATTTAAATCCTTCATATTCATATCCTCTTTCATTGCTAGTTTTCTACTCTTGTGGTGTGCTTGGTAGAATTATTTTTTCATTGAGTTTAATATTTCTGCTACATCTTCTATATCAATTAACTTTCGTTTACCTAAACTTATGTATTTTAAGCCATTTGCATATAATTCTTCTAATGTTTCATATCCAATTCCTAAATACTTCATTAACTCTTTCTGTTGTAAGTATCTTTTCGGTAAAGAAGCTTTTTCAACTGCTTTATCCATTCCGATAACTGAAAGCTCTTCAAACCTTGCAATAATTCTTTCCTCATATTCAGCGGGTAACACAACCTGTAACATTGGCTGTTGACTAAAATTTTCTACCAACATTTAAATTCCTCCTTTTCTTCAGTTCTTCCGTACATTAACATATAGCAATGATTTACTTTGTTATAACTATCATTGATAGCTTGCAATATAATAAAAACAGATAGTATAAAAAATAATGCAACACTCACTGAAAAAATATATTTATTTAGCTTTTTCATAAAAAACCTTAAGAGTGCTTCGCACTCTA
>NZ_KV805644.1:0-673 GCF_001811625.1 Globicatella sp. HMSC072A10
TCTTCACAGATTTAAATTCATCAATCGCGATATGTTTGGGTAGTGATGTGGGCTTGGTATTATATTGATAACTATAGGCTTTCAATTGGCGCAGTACCGTATGAGACGACACATTCCAGGTTTCAGCAATATCTTTGATGGGCTTCGTTTTACCTAATTCTTGAAGAATCATTACCTTTAAGGGTGATGAAATCGTACAGTGCTGTTTGGTTAAGTTGGTTTGAGAAACCGTTGTTTTTTGACAATGTTTACAAAGGTATCGTTGCTTAGTCAGTTTAAGATAAGCAGGTTGAAGGTTATATTGCCCAATTAGGATGACGGTCCTATAAGATCCATAATCAATCATATCTTCCGCTCCATTATTACTACTACCACAATGAGGGCACACTTTAGGCGTATTCTTTAGCGTTCCTGTAACGGTTAATACTTTTTTAAAGGCTTTTGAGACAGGAAGCATTTTTTTAGTAGAACTTTTAAATTGATGAACTGAGAAATAGCATTCTTCATCAAAATCATTCTGTTCGATATTGATATTAAGGTCTTCCATTCCAAGTAAAATTTTAGTATTATTGTTTGTAGCCATGTGATTTCCTACTTTCTATTATTTTTGGACAACTTAATTATAGAGGAAATCACAGGCTTTTTGTATATAAAAATAGTGCTGGTGATTTCG
>NZ_KV805645.1:0-5737 GCF_001811625.1 Globicatella sp. HMSC072A10
TTCCGTGACCCACACCATTTGACAAAGAGCCAGAAAAACTTGCCCACTCCTTATTTTTATTTTATTAAATTACTTTTCTTTTAAAACAACATTTAAGATTAAGGCTGCTAATGTACCAGTAGAAATACCAGATGATAATAACATTTGTAGCGCATTTGGTAAACCTTCTAATAATTCAGGACGAACCGTTACGCCAATCCCTAAGGCAAATGCAACGGAAATAATTAATAATTCTCGGTCGCCTAATTTAATTTGCGCTAAAGTTTTAATCCCTTGAGCAGCTACTAAACCGAACATAATGACCCCTACACCACCTAAAACTGGTTGAGGCATAACAGAGATTAATGCTGATAATTTAGGAAAAACACCTAAGATAGCTAAAATAATCCCGGCAACCACCATCACGTGACGACTCGCTACTTTAGTTAATGTAATTAAACCAACGTTTTGCGAGAAAGCGGTGTTCGGTCCACCACCGAACAAACCAGAAATCATTGAACCAACACCATCAGCTAAAACACCACTAGCAGCACGTTCGCTTGGTAATTTCTCACCTGATGCTTCCCCAATCGCCATCGTAATACCCACTGTACCAATTAAAGATACCACATAGGCAGGTACAAATGATAAAGTTGAAGCTAAATCAAATTTAAAACCGTAACGTAATACATTTGGGAACGCAAACCAAGCAGCGTCTTTTACGGAATCTAAATCAACCATCCCTAAAGGAATACAAACGATATAACCAAATACCATCCCAATAAAGACAGAAGCTGTACTCCACATCCCTTTACCATAATGATTTAAAAATAAAGTAAAGACCATAATCACAAAAGCAACCGCAATATTTTTAATTGAACCATAATCAGCAGCGCCAACACCACCAGCAGCCCAATCCATACTAACAGGTAATAAGGTAATCCCGATTAATGAAACAACTGTCCCAGTGATTAATGGTGGGAAAAATTTCATTAAGGGTTTAATAAAACGACTTAAAATAATTTCAACTAGAGAACCTGTAATGGTTGCTGCCACAATCCCAGCTATGCCGAATTTAGCTCCTACACTAATGGATGGATTCACGAAAGTAAAGTCCGTTCCCATCATGCCTGAAACTCTCGATCCAACTGGACCTACCCCTTTTGATTGGATAAATGTAGTAATTCCTGATGCAAAAATGGTAGCACTAACCATGATCGAAGTAGTTTGAACATCAAACCCTAATACACTACAGACAACTAAAGGAACAGCGATAATCCCGGCAAAGGCCGCTAAAATATGTTGTAACGCTAATAAAATACTCACACCCATAGGTGGCACATCATTAATGCCATATAATAGCTTATCTTCTGGGGATACGATTATTTTCTCTTCCACACTTACACCTCATAAAAAATATTTGTTTAATCAACAAATAATAATATAGCCATATTATTGAAGTTCTTCAACCGAATTATTAATAATAAATTCGTTTTTAATTAGAATATTCGTGTTTTTTGCAATCTGAATTCAAATGATTCAATATTAACAACTAAATGAGTATATGCTTAATCCAACCAATGACCAAAACTACATTTTTCAAAATTGATTAATGCTACGAGTAATCAAAAAAACCACGAAGTTGATGCCTCGTGGTCTTCACTCTTTTGTCTTAAATTATACTTTTATATCAACAAGACTACCCCATTTAATAATGATAATCTTTTTATCTAAACTAAGCTTTGATGTCAACTTGACCGATAGACGAACCTGCTTCTACTGATTTTTCATCTTCAATAATCGTACGGTTCACCATATCTGGGGTATTGGTTAAGGCAACAATGACATCGGTTTGTTTGCCTTCATTTAAAATATAATCTAAATCCATTTGTGCAACAGCGTCACCAGCTTTTAATTGGTCGCCTTCTTGAACAAATAATTCAAATCCTCCCCCATTTAATTGAACAGTTTCAATACCCATGTGAATTAATAATTCTAATCCATCAACTGTTTTTAAACCAACCGCATGTTTTGAATCCATAATCATCACAACTTCTGCATCAACTGGAGATACGACTTTGCCATTTGTTGGTTGAACGGCAAATCCTTCACCCATGATTTTTCCACCAAATACTGGATCGTTTACTTTCGCAATATCAATCACTTTACCAGTAGCAGGTGCGTAAATCTCAACTAATTTTCCAGTTTCTGTTGGTAATTCAACTTTTTCTTCAACTACTTCTGTAGTGTCAGCTGCATGACTATTTGCTACGACACCTTCTTTTGGAGCATTACCAGATGCAATTAATTGATCAATCGATGATTTAACGTTAGGCACTGTTGTACCATAGACAACTTGAACGTTTTGACCGTTAACAACAACCGCAGCTGAGCCAGTTTGTTTTAATAAGGCTTCGTTTACAAGTGAACCGTCTTTAACTTGAACACGTAAACGAGTTGCACAGTTACTTACATCGTTTAAGTTGTTTGAACCACCTAAACCAGCCACAATACGGTAAGCACGTTGAGCTTTTTCATCTAATTCATCGTATGAAGCATCAGCAAATTCAACCGCTACTTCTTCTGATTCATCTTCTCTACCAGGAACTTTCCAGTCGAACTTACGAACACCCCAGCTAAAGATGACAAAGTATAATACAAAATATACTAATCCTAATATCAATACCGGAATCCAGTTAGTAATGTGGTTACCAGGTAAAACACCGTATAAGATGAAGTCAATAATACCACCTGAGAATGTTAAACCAACCCCAGCACCTAATACATAAACTAAGATACCTGAAATACCATAAAGTACACAGTGTACTAAGTAATACATAAATGGTGATGCGAACACGAAAGCAAATTCGATTGGTTCAGTAATCCCGGTCATAAAACAAGTTAAAGCACTTGAAGTATAGAAACCTTTTACTTCAGCTTTACGTTCTGGACGAGCAGCACGATATAAAGCGATCGCTGCTGCAGGAATACCAAATAACATAACAGGGAACATATACGTAAAGTGAGCCGCTGCATGAGGATCAATCGGCACACCAGCTGCTAATTGAGCAAACACAATGTTTTGAGCCCCTACAATTGTTTTACCATTGACTACTGCTGTTCCCCCGATAGCTGTTTGCCAGAAAGGTAAATAGAACACGTGGTGTAAGCCAAATGGAATTAAGGCACGGTAAATAAATACATATAAGAAAATACCAAAAATGCCTAATCCTGAAATAAATCCACCTAAGCTAGAGAAACCATAAGAAACAATTGGCCATACGAAAGCCCACATAATTCCTAAGATAAGCCCAGCAACTGATGAGACGATTGGAATAAAATGTGTTCCCCCGAAGAATGATAAAGCTTCAGGTAATTCAATAGTATGGTATTTATTATGTAAATATGCCACCACTAAACCGATGACAATCCCACCTAAAACACCTAAGTTCATGGTATTATCAAAGCCTAAATAGCTAGTAATTAAACCTTGTACTTTACTTAATTCTTCAACATCTCGGAAGTTGTTTAAAGTACTTGTCATTGAAGCGTACATTACAAAATAACCAATAATACCAGATAAAGATGCAACGCCTTTGTCAGTTTTTGCTAAACCTGCAGCAACTGAAATACCAAATAATAAACCTAAGTTACCGAAAATGATGTCTCCTGCATCAGCAAAGATTCTTAACACACCATATAAGAAGTTACCTTCATGTAAAATATTTTGTAAATTATACATCTCAATAACGGTTGGATTCGTAAATGACGAACCAATCCCTAATAAGATACCCGCTACCGGTAATAATGAAATAGGTAGCATAAATGTTTGACCAAGTTTTTGTAGTAAACCAAAGATTTTTACTTCTCCCGTTTTAGCACGTAACTCAGCCTTTGTTTGAGCTTTAGCCAATAATAGATCCCCTTTCCTTATGAATAATTTAAGACGTCTCAATTATACTCTAAAATATTTTGCTTTTCAAACTACTTGAGAATAAACTCACAAAAATACCATTCAATATTATAAAAGCTTATATAATTTACGAAAATATTTAAAATTTAATCTATTAGAATCTAAAAAAACTCCCTGTATCAGCTATCTGATAACAAAGAGTTTCTATTTTAATAACCGGCAAATTCTTTAGGTTTATAATTTAAATATCCCTGGTAACTTTCAGTATTTAAAATACGTTTAGCATTTTCAACCCGATCAGCTGTAGGCGGTTCGATACCTTCTAGACGGTATTTAATACCTAAAGCTTTATATTTATATACCCCTAATTTATGATAAGGCAATACTTCAAATTTTAACACATTATCTAATGTTGCCACAAAAGCGCCTAATCGCTCTAAATACTCATCATAGTCTGTTCTTTCTGGTACTAGTACATGACGAACCCAAACAGGTTGATTAATTTCACTTAAATAACGAGCCAAATCTAAAATATTATCATTAGGATGTCCCGTTAATTTACGGTGTCCTTCAGGATCGATATGTTTAATATCCAATAAAATTAAATCCGTATACTTCATTAATTCCTGGAAACGACTAAAGAATGGCTCTTTACGTGTAAAAGGAGCCCCACAAGAATCCAAGGTTGTATTAACACCATTGGCTTTACATAGCTTGAAATATTCAATTAGAAAATCAATCTGTAGTAAAGGTTCACCACCACTCACGGTCACGCCACCTTTTTCTCCCCAGAAAGCTTGGTATTGAACTGCTTCATCAAACAATTGTTGCGGAGTATACTCTTTGCCTCCTCGTGTATTCCAGGTATCTGGGTTATGGCAAAACTCACAACGCATCCGACATCCTTGCATAAAGCTAATAAATCTAATTCCTGGACCGTCAACTGAACCAAAGCTTTCGGTAGAATGAACATGTCCAATGACAGGAGTTACAGTTTCTGTCATCTTAAAATCCTCCTTGTCCTAAACTGTTATTAATAAATGTAATAGTCTTCTATAATTAAATTATATCACATAACGAAATCGCTTCAAGCCTTTTCATTAATTATTTTTATTAAATTAGTACAGTTTAATAACTCTGTTATATTAAAAAACAGATTGTTCAATACAACTACTTAAACCATTAGTAAATCAAGGGATTCTTTTACTAATGATGAAGGATGACAGATAATTTAGTCATAAATCATAAAATGCCTTATCTAAAAATTTGCAGGGGTATTGGGGAGTGAACCAAAAGTAGAAAATAAAATAATTTATACTTTGTCTACCCACCCTAGCAAAGCTTGGAGTGAACCAGAAGGAAATGAAATAATTTGTATTTCATCAGTTCAGCCCACACAATTGTGAGTGAGCAAGCTGTAGAAAGTTAGTTTTTTTATTTCAGGTAATCCCCGGCATATTAGGGCCTATACCAGAAGTAGAAAATAAAGTAGTTTAAGCTCCGTCTAACCTCCTCGGCACAGTTGGCAGTGGGATAGAAATAGAAAATTTAATATTTTTGTCATGTTTGCCTAACCACAGTATCGTTGGAAGTGGAGAAGCAGTCGAAAATATGCTTTGCCTTTTGTCTGCATGTTCCATTGACTTCTCTAATCTGAAAAACTTTAGCCACTCTCCTATTTTATAGCAAAAAAGACCGAACAGAAAAGATAAAACCTCCCCTTATTCAGTAAGAAACTAAAAAGTAATACTGCTCTTAGGGACCTTTTAAAACATTTCTGCCCGATAGCTAGACATAAACTTGAAAAATATAATTAAGATTATTGTTCATTAATTAATAGCGCAG
>NZ_KV805646.1:0-2460 GCF_001811625.1 Globicatella sp. HMSC072A10
TATCAAGATACTCTGATATAGGACGCTTACTGCTATTTCACCTACTGTTATTGGAATAACATTTGGTGAATTTATATATGTTTTTGTAATATCAGTATCGCTATGAGTTAAAGCTTCAGAAATTTGAGTAATATCTATACCGGCTTGTTTAGCTAATGTAGCACCAGTATGTCTTAGCTTATGAGGTGTACAATGAACCAAGTTAGGATGTCTTTTTTGAATTGCCTGCATACGGTAATTTAGATAATCTACATGAAGTGGTTTGTTTACATTCCCGTTTGTATCAATATAGGTAAAAACAAATTGATCATCATCTTGAACAATGTTAAATCCTGTAAGAAATTTATGTTGCTCAATTTTCCATTTTTTGAGATATGCCATTAACTCATTAGGAACGGTGAAGATAGTTTGTTTTTCACCTTTTGTAGATTTTATATTACCAAATTTATCTAATGCTCTATTGATAGTTATTTGGGAATTAGCAAAATCAATATTTTTCCATCTTAAAGCATAAGATTCAGATTTTCTATCAGAAAGAAAAAATGTGGTTAAAAATAAAGTATAGTCTTTTAAATCTAAATATTCATTTTTATAGTCATTAAACGTACAATCTAACCACTCTGTTAATTGTTCAAAAGATAAATATAATTCAGCATCTTCTTTTAGTTCTTTCAATTGTTGCTTCTTAATTGATTTAATTCTTCTAACAGATTTCTCTAGTTTATTTATTTCGATATAATCAAACTCTTCAGCTAGATCAAATATTGATACAAAATAACTTCTGATAGTTTTAAAATTTGCATATTCTTCAGCTTTTTTTGAAAGTAATTTAACTACATATCTTTTGTTTTCGTTTAAGTAAGATATTTTAGAATCACCAAATAAAGGCATCAAATGAAGTCTGAAAATATCATTAGTTGCTGCAATTGTTGCCTTTGTAGGTGGTTTACTATGATTATTGGTTTGACCATTAATATATGCATCCCACCAAACTTCATGGAAAAAATCCTTAAATGTGATATTTACATTAATTGTTTTTTGTTTTTCAGTAACTGTTAAGCTAAATCTTGCTTCAGCAATCTTAGCTTCCTTCTGGGTATTGAATCCTCTTCTTGTGGTAATTATCTTTTTACCAGTTATTGAATCTGTTCCATAATATCCCTGGAACATATATTTTTTTGTACCATCTTTTAAGTAATATTCTTTTATCATTTTTGCTTTCCTTCCTACTACCAAGCACACCACTGCAGTGAATAGGGGAGGATTTATTAATTCAATATATCTTGTGGGTTATCTATAACTTTATAATACTTATCTTTATTTAGTTTTATGTTAGTGTTCCAATCATGATAATCTTTTATATAATGAAGTAGAATTTCGTTGTTCAAGTTTTTGACTACATTTGTTTCTTTGTTATTTACATATATGGTTAAACCATCATACAAGTCAGATTGAAACTTGATATCAGACAGCTCTATATCTTCTTTTTCAGCAATTAAATAGATGATATTATAAAAAATATAAAATTTATATTTTGGATTATTTTCAATTTCCTTTATCTTTAATTCTAATTTATCTATAAGTTCCTCTAATTGGTAGTAAATAATATCTTTATTTTCTGGATAAATTGAATTGCTGTTGTTATTATCTATTTTTTCTAATTCAAGTTCAATTGAAGCAATCTCATTTTTAATCATATTAATCAATGTGGTTTTATTATTAAGAAAGCTTTTTTCAACAGAGTTCTTATTATTATTTATTTGATCAATTATTTTCTTCCTATAATTATCAAATTCCTCTCCAGTATCAAAAGACATCAATTCTTCTTTGTAGCCGTAAAGTAATTCGTAAACTGAAATATTACCTAACTTGGCTATTTGTTTTAATCTAGATTCGTTAGGATAATTATAATCATTCTCCCAATTACTAACTACACCTTTACTAGCAGGTGGGTCAAATAATTTTCCAAATTCTTCCATTGATGGTTTATCAGGTAAACTCATCCGTATTTCCTTAATTTTATAGCCTATTTTTCTCTTCATATAGTACCTCCTAATGGTCATAATAACATAAGTACTAAAAAAATAAAACATTTACTTGCATTTTTTATAAAAATATGTTTAAATTAATTTGTACTGAAAATTTAGTACTTAAATAAGGAGGTGAGTTTATGAATAAATTAGTAGGGCTAAGATCGTCGCTGTCTATGACGCAAACAGATATGGCCAATTATTTAGGGATATCAACACAGTCGTATTGGAATAAGGAGAATGGTCGTAGACCATTTTCCGATAACGAGAAAATAAAAATAAAGAATCTATTCTTAAAATACGAACCAAGCATAACTATTGAAGAGCTTTTTTTTAACAACAAAGTACTAAAATAACAGTACGGATGAATTTGTTTTAATAAATTTGATTTGGAGTGAGTTTTTATTTGAAAAGAAAGACAAAAAAGGCG
>NZ_KV805647.1:0-403 GCF_001811625.1 Globicatella sp. HMSC072A10
TGTAGTGGAGTAATATTATGAATTCTTTCTCTTTTCCTATATAATGATGGTGGTAAAGATTTTTTATTTGTTGTGGTGCTTGTCTCAAACATTCACTTTGAGCCAAGGCACCTTTTTTTCTTTTGAATGTTTCTAAGTAATGGTAAAGATTCATTTCCCACTGATGGACACCCCAATTACGTTTATGTGTTGCGATGATTTCACCATCAATAAACAACTTAACTTGATCGGCACTTAGTTTTGCGATGATATATTTTCCAATATGACCTTCTGGTACAGAGTAATGATTCTGCTTAATGACAACCGTACTATATTTATCCACTCGACATTCCAATATTTCAGAAACATCGAAGGGAGCGATTATGGTAGGGCCAATCCTTTCTTTTTCTGTCTGCATCAATTT
>NZ_KV805648.1:0-12411 GCF_001811625.1 Globicatella sp. HMSC072A10
AAGACGCAGATTGAGACCACTCAACCACTGCGGTTTAAATTAAATAGATATACCTGAACAGAATTTAAAAGTTTTGCCCAGCCTCTGTATTTTTAATGTATTTATTTAATGATTATGCTCTCATACTAATCAAGCAAAATTTGTTATTGTCAACATATCATAGAGAATGTAGGTCATCTGACCCTAAAACAACACTCAAAATATACTATCACGTTACCTCGAAAACAAAAGAAAAAGAGCAAAATGTATTAGACAATTTATACTAATTGCCCCTTTTTTGCCCCTTTTAAAATTAATTATGTATTAAACTCAGTTAAAACGTTGATATATCAACGTTATTTAATGAATTATGCTTTACCAGTTGATCCAAACATATCCATTGTTTCTTTAGTAATTTTAACGATTGCTTCTTTACCAGGAGCAATTACTTTACGTGGGTCATAAACTTTATCGTCTGAATTTAATTTTTCACGAACTGCTTTAGTCCATTGTTGTTGTAATTCAGTGTTTACGTTAATTTTAGCATGTCCACGTTCAATAGCTTTTTTAATTTGAAACTCAGGGATACCTGATCCACCGTGTAATACTAATGGTGTTCCTGTAGCATCAGAAATTGCTTGCATTTCATCAAATCCTAAAACAGGTTCTCCATCATAAGTACCGTGAACTGAACCTAAAGCTGCTGCTAAAGCATCAATTTTAGCTTCAGATACCATACGTTTACATTCTTCTAAGTCAGCATATTGTACGCCACCAGTTACACCGTCTTCAACACCACCAACAGTACCAACTTCAGCTTCTACTGATACACCTTTAGAATGAGCGTATTCAACTAATTCTTTAGTCATTTCGATATTTTCGTCGATAGGGAAATGAGAATGGTCGAACATAACAGAAGTAAATCCAGCATCAATATAATGTTTAGCACTTTCAACAGTTGAACCGTGGTCTAAGTGTAATGCAACTGGAACAGTGATATCCATCGTTTCCATTAAAGCATTAACCATCGCTGCAACTACTTCGGCACCACCCATGTATTTACCAGCACCTTCAGATACACCTAAGATAATTGGTGAGTTGTTTTCTTGCGCTGCTTGTAATACTGCTTGAGTCCATTCTAAGTTGTTAATGTTGAATTGACCAACTGCATACTTACCTTCTTTTGCTTTGTTTAACATTTCTGTCATACTAACTAATCTACTCATTATATTTCCTCCTTGAAATCCTTTAGAAATAGTATATGTATTTCACTTAATATTATACTTTATTTTAATGATTTAGGCTAGTGAAATTAACACATCTTTTCACAAATTCATCATGTAAGCGGTATTTAATCTTCATCTTCTTCGTTTTCGTCGTATTCTTCGAAATCTTCTTCTTCATCATCTACTAATTCATCATCTTCTTCATCAATCTCAACATCTTCATCAATGTCTTCATCTTCAAAATCAGACAATTCACTTGCATAGTGATCTAACTCTTCTTCTTCATCTTCGTCTTCTTTAGCAATGACTTCATCGATATCATCCATATCTTCATCATCTTCATCGAATTCTTCATCTTCTTCATCATAAACTTCGCCATCTTCTGGGTCATCATCGTTATAATCGATCATATCTTCATCGTCAGCAAATGCATTTAATTTACGTTTCTTACGACGGCGTTTTGGAACTTCTTCTTCAGCTGAAGTAATGGTTTCTTCGTCGATTGAATCAATTGGGTACCATAAGCGTAAGCCCCAACGATTATCTCCTAATGAGATGAAGCGTCCATCAATATTTAAATCGGTATAAAATCTTACTAAATTCGCTTCTAATTGGGCTTCATTTAAATCTAAATATTCTTGAATCATAATTAATAATTCATTAAATTCAATGACATCACCTTTTTGAACTAATATTTCATGAGCAACTTCAATTAATGAAAGTTCCTCGCGGTTCTGACCTTCGAATGCCTTTAACTCCATATCGTCACTTCCTTTATATTTCTACCTTACTATCTTAACGATTTATTGATGATAAATCAATCTAAAATCATAATCACCAATGGGTTTATTTTCATTTAATAGCTGATAATCTACCGAAATTTTATTATTAGCAATACTGATTCGATGTGTTAAGACATCAAACACCATTAATCCCTGTGTTGTCGAATAAGCTAATTGGGTCGGCTCTTCTTTATTAAATAATAATCGGGTAGATCCATAACTAATTTCTAAATTTCCATTATTAGGAAACCATTTAACATGAACCATTTGTCCTTGTTGATCTTCGTAAGTAATTTTTTCAAATGAATTGAGTTGATAATATTCACCTTGTGTTTGATGACGCCATTTTTCAATACGTTTTGTCGTAGAATCCAAAATTTTCTGGGTCACTTTCACCGTAACGCTTTCACGCTTCACTAATTCACTTCCCCTCTGCTAGTAATTATAACCTATTATTTGCTATAATAAAAAGGAATTAACACGATTTTTACAGTTTATTGGAGGTAAGGTATGTCAGAGTTTTTATCGCATCATCATTGGCTTTACACTGAAGTCGGTTCAGGTTCTAATGCAGATGATGGTTTAGTCGCTTTAAGTTGGCAAGATGCTTTTATTCGCCATATTATGACAGTTAATGACCATCCGTCTGATAAATCGTCACAGGCAAAAGGGATTATTCACTTCTATCGTCTCAATTACCCAACGATCATACTGGGCCCTAAAGACACTCGATTAAAAGCATTACCAGAAGGTATAGCGTATTTAAATAAGCAAGGATTCGCTCCCCATTTACGTGCTCATGGTGGACTAGCTGTGGTTAGTGACCCTGGCATTATCAATATTTCCTTTATCAGTAATCTAAAGGAATACCCGTTAACTATTGATGAAGGCTATGAGCAAATGATTCAATGGCTTAAAGAAGCTCTTAGTCCTTTGGGATTGAAGGTAGAAAGCTACGAAGTACCCGATTCCTATTGTCCTGGTACATACGATATTATCATTCAACAACAAAAAATTGGTGGCATTGCACAACGTCGTTTCAAAGATGGTGTGGCCGTCGCCGCTTATATCAGTGTTACAGGTAATCAAAGAGAACGAGCTAAAATAATCCGGCAGTTTTATCAAATATCAGAGGCTGATTCGCAATATCCTAATGTCAATCCTGATGTGATGTCCAACATCAACGACTTCTTAGCTAAACCTATATCTGTCGAAAAGTTTAAACAACTCCTTTTAAATACCGTTCAACAACAAACTCAATTAACTCGTTTGCCTGATTCTGGGGAAGCATTAGAGGCACTCTACCAGAAAATGTACCAAAAAACACTTGATCGTAATTACCCTCTACAAATTAATAAATAAGGAGCATCTATATGTCAACATTTCAAGAAAAAGTTATGGCACAAAAGTTACCTCGTGAAAAAGTTTTCCGTGACCCTGTTCATGATTATGTTCATATTCATGACAAAATTATTTTAAAATTAATTGATACGCGTGAATTTCAACGCTTGAGACGAATCAAGCAATTAGGAACCTCTTCGTTTACATTCCATGGGGCAGAACATTCGCGCTTTAATCACTCATTAGGTGTATATGAGATCACACGCCGTATCATTGATTTGTTCGAACGCCAATACGCAACTAAAAAAGCCAATGATGGCTTATGGAATCCTGATGAGCATATGGTAACACTTTGTGCGGCCTTATTACACGATATTGGTCATGGCGCATTTTCCCATACCTTTGAAGGTATTTTTAATACGGATCACGAGGCTTTAACACAACAAATAATCACTTCTTCTGAAACAGAAATCAATCAAGTATTGCGCTATTTTGGAAATGATTTCCCTGAAAAAGTAGCCAGTGTCATCAATAAAACTTATCCTAACCAACAAGTAGTACAAATTATCAGTAGTCAAATTGACGCCGATCGAATGGACTATCTTCTTAGAGATGCCTATTATGCTGGTGTCAGTTATGGAACTTTCGACTTAACTCGCGTGCTGAGAGTAATACGTCCTTATAATAACCAAATAGCTTTTGACTATTCGGGAATGCATGCTGTAGAAGATTATGTTGTCAGCCGATATCAAATGTATATGCAAGTTTATTTCCATGGGGTATCGCGTGGAATGGAACAAGTATTAAAAAGCTTATTAGACCGTGCTAAAAAACTCTATTTAGAAGACGAAACACAAATGAAACAACCGGCTGGCTTATTAAAACCATTCTTAACCGGCACCTGGACTTTACAGGATTACTTACTATTGGATGACCATGTAATGAGCACTTATTTCTCAATGTGGATTTATGAAGACGATCCGATTTTATCTGATTTAGCCTATCGCTTCGTCAATCGTAAGCCATTTAAATCGTTAATCGTGACCGAAGAAAATCGCGAAGCCTTGGCTATTGCCCTACAAGATGAAATGATTCAAGCAGGGTTTGACCCAGATTATTACTTCGGTATCAATAGTAGTTATGATTTACCTTACGATTACTATCGTCCTAATCAAAAAAAACAACGTACGCAAATTGAATTATTAACCAAAACATACGATAAAGTCGAATTATCACAAGTCAGTGCTTTAGTTAATACCTTAGCTGGAGAAGTAAAAGGAGATTTACGTCTTTATTTCCCAGGCCAATTAATGACATATTTTGAATGTATTCCAGCTGATAAATTGACAAGTAATCAACAAATGATCTTAGTGGCTCATGAAAAAGAATACAATGACACTAACTACCAAATCCAAGAACGACTCTTTAATTAAAAACATCTTGATAATCACTAGCTCTAATTACCCTTTAGTCTTGGATATAAAAACACATAGCGAGTAGGCGAGCAAGCAAAATGTATTGTTTTTCATATTGTTTGACTAACTCTTAGAGTTGAATACGCATCAGCCTAATCTTTAGACACCGTTGAATGCCACTCAATCAATACACATATCCTAAACGATGATTGGCTGAACTGAAATTATCAAGTTTATACCTAGACTTTCTGGTACTGTTTTATCCAATCAAACAAAATGAAATATAAAAAAATAGCAATTTAATTCAAGTTGATCCCGCAAAAATCAACAGCATTTCGAATTAAGTTGCTATTTTATTCTTATTTTTCAATTAATTCAATCCATTCGCTCACAGTTTTAAAGCCAATCTTTTGGTAGAGTTTTATCGCTTTTTTATTATCTCTATCGGCTTGAATTTGTAAGGGACGGTGATATTTTTGCGTTAAATAAGTGGTTAATTGAGCTATTGCTTTAGTTCCGAACCCTTTATTTTGTTGTTTTTTCTTAATCGCGACTGCAAACAAATAAATAACCTTAGGATGCACTTCAATCGAACACGTTCCGATGATTTCATTTTGAATAGAGAATTGATATAATACCATGCTGCTATCTGCTGCGACTCGCTCCACAAAAAGCCGTTCTTCATAATATGAATCGTCAAAGCACTCCGCTAGTATATGAGCAATTGAATGCAAGTGTTCGGGTAATGCTCGTCTTACCTGTATCACATTTGCTTCTTTTTCATAATGCTGACGGTCGAAGAGTTTATTTTTTGAATCTTCCACAGATGTAATTGTTTGAGCTTCTGCACCAAACATCTCTTTTTGATCATTTCCAAATTGTAAAATGAGTTCTGGTATCGCATCAGGATTAAGACGATAACGATTAAAAATCGCTGGATATTGCTGATAAAATTTACGTTCTATTTTATAACCAATCGTTCTTATTCGATAATCACGACAAATTTGTTTTATTTTAGCAATTATGGCGTCTTTGATTAGCAGCTTTCGATATTGGGGATGGACGATACTTGCTACTTCCGCTAAATCTGTATCCTCTGCGTAGATTGTCCCTACACCAACAAGATGGCCTTGATGATAATATAAAACCAAAAATGGCATCGTTTGATCAAAATTATATTGATTAGATAGAAATAACCAACGATAGGTGTGATCTGCCTGACGAACAAATTGTTCTAATTGATGAATGTTATCTCTTAATTCTGATGATAGATGGTTTAACACAACAATACTCATACTTGACTCCTACTACAATTCATTATTCTATTAAGACACCTTCATTTAACAACAAAATCTTGTTGTCGTCAATTCACAAAATAAAAAACCTTCTAGCTATCTCATAAACATTCGATAGCCAAAAGGTATGTTTGTGGTGTGTAGTAAGTAATTACCAAGCGGCAACATTCGCACCGTCGGTAATTTCAGTAATTTTTTCTGCTACTTCCTCTGATTGATATAATTCAACAATATGTTTGTATAATTCATTTTCAACATCATCTTTACGCGTAACGACCACATTTTTATAAACCTCATTCACTTTAGCTAAATCTTCTGTGTCAACAAAGATCGCATCATCTTCAATAGATAAATCATGGTCTAAGGCATAGTTCGTATTAATTATCGCCGCATCTACGTCGGGTAAACTAACCGCTACTTGAGCAGCATCTAATTCTTTAAACTCTAATTTTTTATCGTTTTTAGTAATATCTTTTAAAGTTGGTAAGACGCCCGCTGCGTCATCTACTTCAAGGACACCTGCTTGTTCTAATAATAATAATGCACGCCCACCATTCGTTGGGTCATTTGGAATAGCTACCACTGCTCCTTCTGCTAATTCATCCAATGAAGTTACTTTTTCAGAATATGCTCCTAGAGGTGAAACATAAGTATAGCCGATTGGTTGTAAATCTTCGTCATTTTCTTTATTCCATTCTTCTAAGTAAGCCACATGTTGGAATGCATTTAGGTCTAAATCGCCACTAGCGACTGCCACGTTTGGTTGAACATAATCATTAAATAATTCAACTTCAAGGGTAATGCCTTCTTTTTCTGCTAATTCTGCTACAAATTCCCACACTTCGATTTCATCATCACTGGCCACACCGACTTTAACTGTCTCCCCATCAAATGGTTTATCTTCTGCAAAGGCAGTTGCTGGTGCTACCAAACCTGCTAATAACGCTAATACACTAACTTTTTTTACTAATTTTTTCATATGAATTCTCCTTATGATAATTATTTAAAGATCTTTTTTTACTAACGGGAAAATCATTAAAAACCCGAATATTAATTATATTGCTTGGTTATTGTATCATTTCCTGAATAATAGGTATTGGAAGGGACGATAAGGTAACATACTTCCTCCTCCAGGTTATTAATTATATTTTACTACTCTGCTACTGTTGTCTCTTGGGTTGTCTCATCTTCTGTTTGTTCCTCGATTACCGGTGCATTTTCCCAAACCGGTTTGTCGCCACCATTCGTTGTATCATAAATTGCTTGCGCTACTGCATCGGTTTGATAAAGTTCAACAATTTTTAAGTATAATGGATTTTCTTTATCTTCTTCTCTAGCCACAATCGAGTTTTTATATTTCTCGCTTAATTTTTCTGGATAATCAGCATCTACAAAGATAGCATCTTTTAATGATAAGCCAGCATCATTGGCGAAGTTCGTGTTAATAATAGCAGCATCCACATCAGGTAAGGTCGCTGCTAATTGCGCCGCATCTAATTCCTCAATTTTGATATTTTTAGGGTTTTCTGTAATGTCTTCTGGCGTTACTAAAATTCCCGCTTCATCATCAATTTCCAATACTCCTGCTAATTCTAAAGCTAATAATGCGCGTCCACCATTCGTTGGATCGTTCGGGATAGCGACTGTACCGCCTTCTGGTAATTCATCTAAAGACTTAATTTTTTCAGAATAAGTGCCCATTGGCGATACGAAGGTAAATCCTATCGGAACTAAACTACCATCATTAGATTCATTCCAGTTATCTAAGAAAGCAATGTGTTGAAACGCATTTAAATCAATTGAGCCATTTTGTAAAGCTTCATTCGGTTGATTGTAGTCGGTGAAAAATTGTAATTCAACTTCAATGCCTTCTGCCTTCGCTTGATCAACCACTACTTGCCAGACATCTTCAGCCGAACCCGGTACGATTCCGACAGTAACCTTTTCCCCTTCAAATTCATTTTTTTCTTCTGCTTTCACATTGGTGATAAAAGGTAAGGTTAAAGCGCTCGTTAATAAAGTTAATGAAATAGTTTTAATAAATTTTTTCATAAACTCAAATCCTTTCTTAATAGGTCAAACTTGACCGATAAATTGTTAATTAGTGTTCAATTTTTTTAATAATCCAATTGAAAATTAGTTGTGTTACAAAGACAATCACTAAAATTAAGAATGTTGCGACTAAAATAACATCCATTTTACTACGATTATAGCCTCTGGCAATCGCTATCGTTCCTAGCCCTCCACCTGCTACCGCACCAGCCATTGCCGTTAAGCTAATGACATTGATAACTGTTGAAGCACTCACTCGTAACAATGACGGTAAACCTTCTCTTAAATAGACTCTAACAATAATATCCCATGGACTACATCCCATTGATTGTGCTGCCTCAATCACACCTGAATCTACTTCTAAAAGAGCAATTTCAACTTGTCGTGCGAAAAATGGAATCGTCGCAATGATAATCGGCACACTAGCCGCTGTTGACCCAATAGTTGTTCCGACAATAAAACGTGTGACATTTATCAGTAAAGCTAAAAGTATGATAAAGGGGATTGAACGAAAGATATTGATAAAGGCATCCAAAATTTTATAGATAACTTTATTTTCTAAAATGCCCCCAGGTCGTGTCACTGTCACAATGACACCGACAATCAATCCTAATATACCAGCAAAAATGATGGTCAAGAGTAACATATAGACCGTTTCCCAAGACGCTTTCACGATATCGTCAAGTAATTTATATACATCTGGCATATTGGTTTCAATAAATTGCATCATGCCTCATCAGCCTCCTTTTGAACATATTGTTGAAACAATGTTTGTACTGAATCAACTTTTACTGAGTGTTGCTTTAAAAATTCAGTAGCAGCATTAATTTGTTGCGGTTCTCCTTTTAAAGCGACTAATAAATTGCCAACAGGTGTATTTTGAATAATTTCAATATGACCGTATAAGATGTTAATTTCAATCCCATATTCTCGAATAACCTCTGTAATAAACGGTTGCGTCGTTTGATTGCCCGTATAAGTTAATCTGGCTAATTCAGATTCGTGACTAATGGAAATGGTTTGAGGATGTTTCAAGACTAATTCAATCTCTTGGTCAAAATGGGTTGCTGTATTGATGAATTCTTTAGTTAAACGTTGTTTTGGTTGTGTAAAGATTTCTAATATACTGCCTTCTTCTAGGACATGGCCATTTTCCATTACTGCCACTCGATCACATAAATCCTTGACAACTGCCATTTCGTGAGTAATCACGACCATCGTGATATTCAATTTTTGGTTCAACTCTTTTAATAGTTTTAAAATCGAGCTGGTAGTTTTTGGATCCAAGGCACTGGTTGCTTCATCACAAAGTAAGACATCCGGATCATTGGCTAAAGCTCTAGCGATTGCCACTCGTTGTTTTTGTCCACCTGATAATTGACTTGGATAGCTATCGGACTTTTCTTTCAGTCCAACCAAATTCAATAATTCAGCTACTTTATGAGCGACTTCTTTTTTCGAAAGGCCACTGCCTTTTAAAGGAAATGCAACATTATCAAAAATCGTTCTTGAATTCATTAAATTAAAGTGTTGAAATATCATGCCGATTTTTTTGCGTGCAGTTCTTAATTCTGCGGGTGTTAATTCAATCAAGTTTTGTCCATTAACGGTTACTGACCCATGTGTTGGTCTTTGTAATAAATTAATCGTTCTAACTAAAGTACTTTTTCCGGCTCCACTGTAGCCAACTATTCCAAATATTTCGCCGCGATTAATTGATAAATTGACATCTTTCACTGCAGTTACGACATTATCTTTTTGTTTAAAGACAACCTCAATGTCTTTTAATTCAATCATTATAATCCCTCCAATATAAAAAAACTCTCATCCTATATAAATAAAGGACGAGAGTTATCATTTCGTGGTACCACCTTTTTTGTTAAATTATTGCTAATTTAACCTCATACAGTACAGTCAAACATGTATTAACGATACTGTGCCATTTTAACGGTTGGATCCGTCCACTCTTATTGCCTAGCATTCAGAGTGACCGCTCAGTGGCCATTTTCAAATTAAGTTCATTTACTTACTTTCACCAAATGTAAGCTCTCTAGGAAATGTCCATTAATTTTACTTTCCACATCAATGCGTTTATTTATATTATGTAGCTATCATACAAGATAATTTTTTCTTTGTCAACAATTATTAATAAATTTCTCATTTTTCTCATTTTTTGTTTAATTAACTGTTATATCGCGGTTTTATATGCTACAATTTAAGAAATAACAATAGAAAGTTGGGATAACGGTGAAATTTAATCAACAACTTAATCATTTACAACCAAGCCCTATTCGTTCTTTCAACGAGGAAATTTCAAAAATTGAAGGCTTAATTCCATTAACAATTGGTGAACCTGATTTTAATACCCCTGATTTTATTAAAGAAGCGGCGATCCAATCGATAAAGGATGATCTAAACGGCTACTCTCATTCTCGTGGAATGATTGAATTACGTCAAGCCATTGCACGCTATGTCTTACGTAAATATGATTTATCTTACTCGCCTGATACAGAAATCATTGTTACGTCAGGACCTACGCAAGCGTTGTTCGCTAGTTTTTTAACGATTTTAAATCCCGGTGATAAAGTGCTGATTGCCTCACCCAATTATGTAATTTATAATACTCAAGTGAGTTTAGCACATGGTGAAATGGTCATGGTTGATACGAGTGATACAAACTTTATCTTTACACCAGAGAAGTTAGAAGCAGCCATCATCGATAATCCTGGCACAACAGCTATTTTACTAAACCATCCTGCTAATCCAACCGGTGGTACCTATACTGAACAGCAACTCCGTGCATTGGTACCGATTATAGAAAAATATGATTTATGGGTCATTTCTGATGAAATTTATGGGGAATTATCTTATGATCATCCTCATTATTCAATGGCTAAATTATTAAGAGAGCGTACAATTCTTATTAATGGTTTATCAAAATCGCATGCGATGACAGGCTGGCGCAGTGGTTTTCTAGCAGCACCAGTTGAAGTGGCCAACCAGTTATTTAAAGTTCATCAAGCAATGGTCAACACTCCTAATACACAAATGCAATATGCCAGTATTGTCGCGTATGACCATGGAGACGAAGCCATCGAAGAAATGCGCGCCATTTATAAAGAACGCCGTGATTTCTTAATGCAAGCTTTTAAAGAAATGAATATTGAAACTTTAAATCCTCAAGGTGCTTTCTACTTATTTGTTAAAGTTCCCGAATGGTACCAAGGCAATGATCGTGAATTCTGTTTAGATTTAGCACATCAAGCCAAAGTAGGCGTTGTGCCAGGTTCAGGTTTTGGACCAGCCGGTAAAGATCACTTCCGAGTCAGCTATGCCGCTAGTCTTGAGACATTAAAAGAGGCAATAAAACGTATTACGGCTTTTGTAAAAGAGCATCAACCTTCATAATAATTGCTGTACTTTAATATAAATGAAATAACCTCAAATGTAACGGTACCAACCAGTGAACATTTGAGGCTTTTTGATGCTAATCTTGATTTTGTTGCTACTTAATTCGTTTAAAAAATTGAATTTAGATAAATGTTTTAAGTTCAAACAACGTATCTATCAGTAGGAGGTTGTAAAATGACAGTAATACTCTTTATAATCGGGACTTGTCTGGCTTCATTTTTTACCTGTATAGCCAGTGAACAAACTATCAACTTTACACGTCGTTCTCATTGTGATAACTGCCGTCACGCATTAGAAGCAATCGATCTGATGCCCTTGGTATCATTTTTAATATTAAAAGGAGCCTGCCGTCATTGTCACGCGAGCTTAAACCGTAATTATTTTTTTCTTGAATTACTGGGTGGTTGCTTTGGTCTTTCTCTTTATTATTTACAATTCAATAGCTTTTACGAAGGTTATCTATTATCACTCATTATTTGCTGGTTACTTTTATTAAGCATTGAGGATTATTTTCATTTACAAATCGATTGGTGGGGGTTATTCATCTTAGGCGTTCTTTGTCTGTTTAATAGACAGTCACTGTGGGTTGCAGTCGTTATATGGTTATTATTGGAAACAGTCATTTATTATCGCCCTACGGCTTTTGGAGGAGCGGATGCCAAAATAATCGGCTTATTAGCTTGCACCTTAGAGGAAATGACCATCCCTTACTTCATCTTAGGCGCAGCCTTGTTCGGCCTTCTTTATTCCATATTACAATATCACCACATCAAACGCTGGAATGCCATTCCTTTTATCCCTAGCATCGCAATCAGTTATCTATTTTGTTTACTCCTATAAAAAAGGGTTCTATACTTTTTGGTGTAAGTGGGAGTGGGCAAGAAGTAGAAAATCGAATGATTTTCGCTTC
>NZ_KV805649.1:0-6154 GCF_001811625.1 Globicatella sp. HMSC072A10
GCGCCTTTTTTGTCTTTCTTTTCAAATAAAAATCGTATATCCCTTAAAATGTTGATTGTCTCCCAACACAACATAACCGGTTTCTAATTCTTTTACGAAATATTGATTCTCATTATTTTTAATCATTTCTATTCTTTCACATATTAAGCACATCTTTATTACTCCTACAACTTCTAATTTTTCCTTGTCATCAATACTAGATCCCCAACGTTATGCAAGTGTTCACTAAATATTTCAAGTGATTTTCCCTGCATACATATTCGAACAGCCTTTTTCAGTAGTTATATACCTTGTTAAAATTTAATAGATGAATAAGCTTAGCTACATTAATCTCTTTCATCTGTAATAATATGCTTAATACCGGTATGTTCTGATTTAAGATATTCTTTCATAAAAGTTGGATAAGCATTATATTTTTCAAGTTCATCAATCGGTATCCAGTACATATTCTCTTTTATGCCACCCATGGTAACACTTTGACTATTAAGATTCTTATTACCCTTTGGTTTCATAATGTAATAAAAGGCAATCTCATGGCAATCGACGCCTATTAAATCAGAACTTCCTACAAAGAAATTCTCATGTATCACGGCAAGACGGTCTACCTCATATTCAACACCTGTTTCCTCAAAAACTTCTCTTTTTACAGCTTCTTCCGATGTTTCTCCTAAATGAACTCCTCCACCTATAGAGTAGTAATAATCATCAACGTCATTTCCTGCAAACAAGACGCAATTATCTTCGACTATAATTGCTGCAGCCCTATATCTGAACCACTTATTTCCTTTTCTAAAACCACAATCGTGCTCCATCTTTATCTCCCTTAAAATCTAATTTATCTTATCTAATATCCCATTCATACCATTAATCTATTTGCTATTGTTTCACTTCACTTTATTCGTGAAAGCAGGGTTAGGGCTTCCGCCGTAGCTTTCACCAAGTAATGCTAGCTATTCACTCGCATTTCTTTGGGAAAGCCTGGTATGAGACCTATTCAGTTTTCCTCCAAAAGCGTAGCGATTGACTAAGGAAAACTAATACTAGTGTACTAATACTTACAAGAGACTAAGAATTAGTCTCTTGTAAGTAAAGTTAGGGCTTCACCGAGTGGGGGAAGCATTTGCTATTGTTTCACTTCACTCTGTTCGTGAAAGCAATGCAACTGCCTCCACATGTGTCGGGGATAAGGGATGGATTGGTTTTGGTATGATGGATAGGGAGTATGACTAGCAAAATTATTATTTACCTTCATTCTTGACCTCTTGCTCCAGCGCTTTAATTGTCTGCAAGTAGTCCTCTTCCACTGGCGACAAAGTATTCTTTTGATATTCACGATACTCTTTCTTCGCTTTATCCATGGCCTGTTGGTGACTGATTTTGCCTGCGGATTGCAGGACAGGTCGGCCAGTCACACTGAGGACACGATCCAAATGGTCAACGTAATCACTCATATGCATAGGCTTATGTTGTATAGCTTGAACCTCAGCAAAATCAAAGTACCCAGAAACTAAGTTGTTCAAAATTTTTAATTCATCTTCCTTTAAGTAGTTCTTAGCCACTTGAATATCTTTTAAAGTCGGCATAGACCCTGAAAAAGTAGTCAATCCCATGAAGGGTTGGCTTGCATCTGCTCTTTGATAAATCACCTCAGCAGCCGTTTGTCCATGAGCTGCAAAATGCAATTTATTCTGAACCATTTTGAAAAAGGCAATCGATTCCTGGCTCTTGGGATTATAGTCGATGCTGGTCGCATAGAGGTCCAAGACTTGACGGTACATAACCTTCTCTGAGGAGCGAATATCACGAATTCTGTCCAATAGTTCTTTCCAATAATTACCGCCAGCTTGCCCCTTAAGCCGCTCATCATCCATAGTAAAGCCTTTAATGATATATTCCTTCAATCGCTCAGTAGCCCAGCGACGAAAGTGAGTGGCGACCTTGGATTGAATGCGGTAACCAAGGGAAATGATCATATCCAAGTTGTAGTGTTTAACTTGATAATTCTTTCCATCCGAAGCAGTTATTCGGAATTTCCGAACAACTGAATCTTCATCTAGTTCGCCTTCGTTTATTATGTTTTTTATATGCTCGCTAACATTAGCTTTACTAGACTGAAATAAGTCAACGAGCTGTGCTTGTGTCAACCAAACTGTTTCATCTTCAAGCTTAACATCTAATTTACTAGTTCCATCTTCACTTTGATAGATAATAATTTCTCCGTTGTTATCCTGTTCCATCATTCGTAACTACCTCCTTCATTAATCAATTTAATCGATTTTTCCCGTTTAGGTCGCAATTACTTCTTTCTAGGGGTATTATACCAAAAAGAGAGGCATAGTCCCATGTTACTGCCGCTACATAGGTCTACATATCTCTTATTTCAAAGTTATTTTGAAGGTGGTTCTTCCAATAAATTTTGAGGGCAAGGGCTATTAGTATCTGCCCTATTCCTACAATAACCAAAGTATAGAAGATTGTTTCGTTGAAGAAACCTACCAAAATTGCACAAATTAGGATGATGAAAGATAAAATTGGGATCACATGGAGGCCAAATTTAATTTGAATTAACGCTTCTCTTTCATCATATTCTCTGATATAAACTTCTTTTAGAACGTCTTCATCTTTAAGCATCTTTCACAATTTTTCTAATTGAAAGACGCAGACTAATTCTATCCCAATAGAAAGACCTGTTGCAAACCCTCTAACACTCTCTACCGTTTGCCCCCTATCCTTCAAAAGCACATTGCCAATGATGACAAATACGAGGGCGACGGCAATAAGCGCTTGATAGACGCTGACCCGATTCTTAATTTCCCTCCGATACTTCTCTAAGTTCATGATTCATCCTCCTCATCAAATATAAAAACATCCTCTATTCTTAAGCCGAAATATTTAGAAACTTTATAGGCTAACGGCAAGGAGGCAATATACTTGCCTGTCTCAATCGAGGTAATGGTCTGCCGTGTGACGCCAACAATATCTGCTAGTTCAGCTTGAGAAAGCTTCTTCTCTTTTCTCAATTGAGGGATCTTCGTCTTCATTTGTCCTCCTTTCGTATTCTATCATTTGCATAGTGAACTTCACATTTGTAGTATAGTCCACTTTGCATTTTGTGTCAAGCAAACTTTGCACTTCGAAGCGAAAATAGTTCTCCTTTCCACTTATCTCCTCAACTAACAAAAAAGCCCCCTACTCAGGAGCTTCTCTCAACATCATAAACTTATACAAACCCTATTACTATCAGCTTTTCTTTTCAATCACCTACGCTATCGCTACAGACCTGACGCTGTAACTCACTTCGTTCGAACAGCCTCAAGCAATACCACTGCCTCAGCAGCCGATTACATCCAATCATTTTCTCGCTTCGCTCGTCATTCTTGGGCAATCCGTGCTTGGGTTGTTCCGTTCTCTATACACTTTACTTTTGGCTATCATCAATTATTTCTTTTGCTCGTTGTAAAATAGGCAGTTCTCTGTTTGCAATAAGTGTTCCTAACCTTGTATTTGCCCTATTTTCATATTCTCGAACAGCTTCGTCATATGTCAATTTTAATGTAGATAAATGAAAACTTTCTATTTCATCCAGAGTCAAATTCTTTTCTCCGAATGACTTTACTTTGCACAAGAAATAATTATTAATATTATGCCTGTGAATCAGATTGTAATAATCGCTTACAACTCCGATTTTGCAAATTATTTCTACAGATATACCAAGTTCTTCTTTCAATTCTCTTTGAATGGCGGTTTGTAAGTCCTCGCCTATCTCAACTCCGCCACCCGATGTTTCAATCAATGTTGCTTTTCCAAAATCATCATCTCGTTCTACTCTTACAAAATAGAACAAACCGTTTTCATCATAAACTATTGCTCGGGCAATATTTCTGTCATGATCAACATATTCAAATTGCCATTGTGTATCCTGCAATTCAATATTTATTTGCTTATTCAACATATATTTTTCCTCAATAAGGTAAAAATCAACTCCGTATAAATCGGGATTTACAAAACCTTCATCTTTCTTTTCGTTTTAATGATAGCTTTACATTTTTCATCTATTGCAAGCCAAAACATATCATCACGATAGATTTCTTCAAATTTAATAAATTTCGCACTTTTACTTCTGTATTTTAGTCAACAGAACCACACACTCTGTATGGCTTGAGTGGTCAGTATGGATAAAATTTGATATTTTTCAAAAGCTTCGTATGTGGGAATAGCACAATCAGTAAATATCTTGTAATTTATTACGTCACTCTAAAGTAAAGAAAAACAACCCATAGCTAAGCTCAATTTTGTTTAATAATTAAAGGAGATAATTTGTTTACTTACATTTACTTCTGCTTCTACCCCAAAAGGAATTATACATCTTGGTGTTGAGTGTCCAATATTTATGTTATAGACAATTGGTAAATCTTTATTAGGGATTTCTTCTAATAAAATAGATTTATATTCCTCGTAATAGATTTCATTTTGAGGTTTTCCTACTAATACTCCTGCTAATACATCAAATAAGCCGTAGTCTTTTAGAGCAAGTATCATTTTCCTATATAAATCTGGTTTTGGTTTTTCTTCGCTTGATTCTATTAGTAAAATCTTATTCTCCCATTCCTCAAGGGCTGGAAATAAATTATATTTGCTACAAATTTCTACTGTATCGTTAAATCTAGAATTATCGAACATATCATATATTGTTTCTATGCATCCGCCTAAAATTTTTCCACAAAATATAGGATTTCCTCTTAAAAGTTCAAAACCGGTATTAGGATGACTTTTCATTTCTACTCCTATAGCTTTCTTGCTAAAATCTTTCCTTTCTTCATACCACACTTCACTAGGATGTATCTCATTTATTTTTCCTGTTTTTATAAGTTCCAAAAAGTATTTTTCTGTATAATCTAACATATTAGCAGATAATTCACATACATCTGGCAAGAAAGCCTGACCATAAAATGTTTTTATGCCGAACTTATTTAGCATAAAGTGATTCATTGTTGAGTCAGAAAAGCCTAAAAAAAGTTTTTGTTTAACAATATTTTTTAATCTATCCCTTTCAAATAAATAAGGAGCTAATCTATAGGTATCTTCTCCACCAATAGCACATAAAATCATATCAATAGTGTCATCATCAAAAACAAGCAGCAAATCATCTGTCCTAAGTTCTGGATTATTCATTAAAAAGTCTATGCCTTTCAAAGAATTAGGTAAAAACTCTATTTCGACTCCTAGCTTATTTAATCTGTCTATTCCTATTTTTATTTCATGCTCAACGAAACTTTCCCCCAAAACACCACTTGATAAGCTCACAACTCCTATTTTCTTAATCATTATTTCCTCCAAAGATCTAAATAAAGTAAAAATATCCAATGTTCTTAATTTCTTGTCATCAACACCACACACTCAACATGTATGGTGGTTAACGTATTAATTGATAATAGTATGTTGGAAGTGTGGTTTGGATGGTAATTAGATTACATGCTCAGATGCCAAAATTGCATAGACGTAACTATCCGTCCATTCGCCTTTACTCCAATAATCTTGGATAAAGTGTGGCTCTTGTCGCATACCTACTCTTTGACATAATACCGCTGAGGCAAAATTTCTTGCATCTAGCACCGCCTGGATACGATGAACATTATGTTCTGAAAATAAATAGCCAATCACTCTGGTTACCGCTTCACTTGCATATCCACGTCCAGAATACTTAGGATTAAAAACATAGCCAATTTCTACCTTTTCTTTCATATCGGTGTACCAAACAGAAATATCCCCGATAACTTTCTCCTCTAACACGCAAGCTATGTTCAACAACTTCGCTTCAGAAAGCTCATTATTATTTATTTTCTCATTTAATAACTCAGTAGAAGTACTATCATCCCATGGCTCATGTAACAAGTATTTACAAACCTCTTCATCTTGATAAAAATCTAATAGATCTCTTAAATCTTGTGATTTAAAAGTTCTCAAGGTCATTCTTTCTGTTGTTAAATTCATGCTTTTTCTCCTCCATATCGACTAGACAGAACCTTACAAGAAATTACTTCTTCTGGTAAGTCATCTGCACAAAGTTTTCTTGTTATCACTCAAATTTTATTGAAAAGTGCCTTCAAAGTAAATATTTATATAGTAAGCGTCCTATAACAGAGTATCTATCAAT
>NZ_KV805650.1:0-1495 GCF_001811625.1 Globicatella sp. HMSC072A10
ATAAAAAACCTTAAGAGTGCTTCGCACTCTAAACCATGACAGAAAAACGGTTTCGCATTATAATTAAATGGGCAATACAAATCCGATGCGTTTATTGTGAGGTATGTCCGTACCCCCGTATAAAAAACTGGATGAGCTTTTTATCGTTTGCGATAAACCCATTACGTCTTGAGCGTGTAAATAAAATTACAAGTTAATATAGAAAGCTCACATTGCCTAATATTATTTTGGAGGTCATGATCATGGAAGTAATGATTGAACGATGCTGTGGGATTGATGTTCATCAAAAGACCATCGTTTGTTGTATATTATCTGGTCCATTAGAGACCAATAAACCCCAAAAACATCAGAAGACATTTGGAACTACCTCAGCCGAACTTAGAGCGGCACTTGAATGGATTCAATCATTCAATGTGACTGATATATTTATGGAATCGACTGGACAATATTGGGTCCCAGTTTTTAATATTTTCTCCGATAGTGAGATTCAATTAACACTGGCTAATCCTGCCCATATTAAAAATGTTCCTGGTCGAAAGACTGACGTCAAAGATGCTGAATGGATTGCTCAATTAGGGCGATGTGGGTTAATCCAATCATCTTATTTACCTTGTGCACAAGCAATGGAATTGCGTCAATTGACTCGCCGTCGGTTAAGCTATATCCAAAAACGGACACAGTCGAAAAATGAAATACATAATATCTTACAACGGGCAAATATTAAATTGACGAGCTATCTTTCAGATATCTTTGGTCAAACAGGCCAAGCATTACTCTCTTTATTTATTCATGGTGAAAAAATCACCCTTGAACGAGTCGCCGAGTGTATGCATACTCATGTTAAAGCGACACCCAAACAACTCTTAGAAGCCATGGACGGCAAAATGTCAAAGACTGACCGACGATTATTAGATGATTCATTGGAAGAGTACCGCTTTTATACAGAAAAAATTAAGCGAATGGATGGAGATATTGAGGAATTTATACTCACTTATTTTAAGGAAGAATATGAATTATTAATGGAGCTCCCAGGGGTGAAAGCAAATAGTGCTGCGGTTATCTTGGCAGAAATTGGTCCAGATGTAGAGGCCTTCAAGACAGCTGCGCACTTAGCTTCATGGGCTGGACTATCACCTGGTTCATATGAAAGTGCTGGAGTAAAAAAAAGCAGTCGAACCACCCGGGGGAATAAATACCTTAAAACAACACTGATAGCCTGTGGCGGTATTGCAGGAAGGTCGATGGACCCCGCTTTTTCGAATCTCTATCAACGTCTATCTGCTAGAGGAGCCAAAATGAAAGCTGTAGTTGCTTGCGGACACAAGTTACTACGTATCATATATAAGGTACTTTCTTGTCATATTCATTATGATAAACAAAAAGCATTAGGACTGCGCCAACAGAACTAATGCAACAATTTTTAAAAATTTTTCACTTTAATTATAGCATAGAGGGTGCTTTTTTGCGCCTTTTTTGTCTTTCTTTTCAAATAAAA
>NZ_KV805651.1:0-373 GCF_001811625.1 Globicatella sp. HMSC072A10
AAAACAAAAGAAGTATTTATCCGACGTCATGCGGAACCAGGATATGAGGTTGAATTTGATTGGGGAGAGATAAAATTATTTATCGATGACAAGCTAAAAACATTTTCTTTGGCTGTATTTACTTTGGCGCACAGTAATTATCGTTTCGCTAGAATTTATCAATCAGAATCCCAAATTTGTGTATTAGACGTTCACACAAAATTTATCAGTCACATCGGCTTTATCCCTTCGGTTTTTACTTACGATAATATGAGAACTGTTGTTAAAAGCTTTATTGGAACAGAGAAAACCATTACCGACAGCATGATTCATTTATCTAATTACTATCAATTTAAAATTCGTTTATGTGAACCACGAAAAGGAAATGAAAAGG
>NZ_KV805652.1:0-1968 GCF_001811625.1 Globicatella sp. HMSC072A10
AATGACCTTCTAAATATATATTACGAGGAGGTTTAAATGTGGAAGAAACTCAATTTCTTATTTATGAAAAAGACAATAACTCAGTTATCGCCGATGTCATTATTAAAGATGAAACGATATGGATGACACAAAAACAAATGTCTGAATTATTTGAAGTAGGTGTACCAGCAATTTCTAAGCATTTAAAAAATATTTATGATGAAGAGGAATTAGTACGTGAAGCAACTATTTCCAAAATGGAAATAGTTCAAACGGAAGGTAATCGTGCTGTTTCTAGAAGTATTGAATACTATAACTTAGATGCTATTATCTCTGTTGGCTACCGTGTTAACTCTAAACGTGCAACCAACTTTAGGCAATGGGCTACAAGTGTTTTGAAAGAATATATGATAAAAGGTTTCGCCTTGGATGACGTAAGATTAAAACAAGGTTCAAATCTAATAGGCAAAGATTATTTCCAAGAACTATTAGAACGTGTTAGATCTATTCGATCTAGCGAACGTAGAATTTGGCAAAAAATTACCGATATTTTCGCTGAGGTCAGCACTGATTATTCTAGTAATAGCGAAATCACAAAACTTTTCTATTCAAACATTCAAAATAAATTTCATTATGCCATTACTGGCCAAACAGCCGCTGAAATAATTTATAATTCATCAGATAGCACAAAAGAAAATATGGGATTAACGACATGGAAATCTGCTCCTAATGGAAGAATCCTAAAAACTGATGCGCATGTGGCAAAAAACTATTTATCTGAAAAAGAAATAAAGAGTTTAGAGCGAAGTGTATCATCATATTTTGACTACATTGAAGGTTTAATAGAACGAAGAAACACTTTTACGATGCAAGAATTTGCTGACAGTGTTGAGCGATTCTTAACCTTTAATGAGTATAAAATATTAAGTGGACATGGATCCATTTCATCAAAACAAGCTAAACAAAAAACTAGTCTAGAATATGATAAATTCAATAAAACTCAGAAAATATATTCTGATTTTGATAAACAAGTAAATAAAATGTTGAAAGAAAAATAAAAAATCCCACTCCCTCTAACTTGGCGGTCTGAGGAGTGAGATTGAAGAAAATGTTTTTGGTGTTGCACCAAAAAAGATGACCTTTAAAGAAGTATATAAAGCTTGGTTACCAATATATGGATCAACTGTAAAAGAAAGCACATTACAAATTCAAATTAACGTAATTGAAAAAGATATACTGCCCTACTTTGAAAATATGTCTGTCGATAAAATTTCCACGCATTACTGTCAAACTATAACAAATAAATGGCATACGTCATATGTTAAATTTCATAACTTAATAGGCTTAACTCAACGAATTCTAGAGTACGCTGTGACTGTTTTGAAATTAATTAAAGTTAATCCAATGGTTGCTGTAATTCGTCCAAAACGTAAGCGTAAATTGAAGGACAAAGTATACCAAGCACCCTATTATGATGCTGAACAATTAGAGCATTTTTTAGTTGTGTAAAAGCTATGAATAATCCTCAAGAATATATTATGTTTAGAGTGATTGCATACACAGGAATCAGACAAGGTGAAATGTGTGGATTGAGATGGTCTGACTTTGATGAACTTAATGGCACTCTTACAATTAGAAGAACGGTAGCAAGAGGCAGGGACTTTAAAAAGATTATTCAGACACCAAAGACAGTTTCAGGAGAGAGAACTATCCCTCTGGATGATAAAACAATAAAAGATTTAAAAGAATGGCGAAATATTCAACGTGAAGTAATGATTCTTCATGGATACAATACAAATTCACCAGAACAATACATTATTACGAATGAATCTAATGAATTTCAATACGCTGCTCATCCTTATGCGGTATTGAAAAAGATAAGAAAGTCATTCAAAATAGACCCTATTACCGTTCATGGATTAAGACACACACACGTATGTTTAGTACTTGAAGCAGGTGTTTATTGTATTCTAAAAAGGGGCCAAAAAT
>NZ_KV805653.1:0-4923 GCF_001811625.1 Globicatella sp. HMSC072A10
TTTTCTCTTGACTTATTACCACTAGACTTATAAACCTAAACATTCCATTAACGCTTTAACATATTTTCGACTCACACTGGTTTTATATCCATTCGTCAACTTCGCCATCATATTACCTGAAAATGAATTCGATAACGAATGCAAATGATCAAGATTTAGAATAGCATGTTTTGAAACTTGTATAAAATGTGCTCGGTTAAGTCGCTGTTCAAATCGTTTTAATGTTTCGGTGGTTTGATAAACACCGTCAACGCTATAAATCATCAAAGTATTTTGTTGAATATCTGCCATTATTATTTGATCGATTTTTATCATTAATATTTGGTCATCACTTTTTATCGGAATCGTCGAAACTTGTAACTGGCCAAAACGGTCTAAATAATCACTAATGGCTTTGGCTTCATCGGTTAAACTTTCGGCTTGAATGGTCACCAAGGGATGACTCGCTGATATTTGATTATTGACTTTAAATTCTTTTCTCATCCCTTATCCTCCATTCGATGGTAGTCTTCTTTGACAATCGTTTCTCTATTCTTTGGCTCTAAAATGTCCGACTATCATCTCACAAGCAGCTAATACTCATCAGCTTCCTATCATTAGCACCTTTTAATTAGCGCTTTTTCTTTTGTGCCCACAACACACACCCTAGTATAATTGCGGCAACGACTATCATTACCACCACTATAGAATAGGTCGTTTGAAGAGTCAATAGTTCACCCCATTTGATTTTTACCCCCATTATTTCAATGACTCGATTGCGAGCAAAGAAAATAATTTGCTCCAGCTCCTCATTCATTAAGACTTGTCTAAATAAGGATGCAATATAAAGTTGGGGGGTGGCTTTCATCAAAGTTTGAGTAAAATTGGGCATGATACCAATCGGCATGTACGCCCCGATTAAAAACCCCGAAGCGGTCCCAATAATGGTCTCGATACTCCCTAATGAACTGGAGGTTTTAACAAAACTAATGATAATCATATTCAAAATTGAAGACAAACTGGAACTCAAGAAAATAATAAGCAACAACTGAGGTAGAATGTTCCATCGCATCACCATACCATCGACAATGATAAAGTAAGCTAACATAATGATTAAGACTAATACTTGCATCAAGATGCCCACCAAAATGGCACTTAATAAATAACTTAGTTGAAGCTTCCAATAACCCAGTGGCGCCATTAATAAATCATTACGGACACCTTGTTCGAAATCGCGAGTCATTTGAGATAAATTGGATAAGGTGGTAGTCATCCCTGCAATGGTTAAGGTACTGGCAATGACCCAAAAATTTAATACCATGCGGCTGTCCGGAATTTGTGAAAAAGAGGCCTCTAAATTACTTCTCAAAAAAATTAGATAGAGGCCAAATGAAATAATAGCACCTAATAAAGAAAGCAAGACATGTGATAGATTTCTAAAATATAAGAGTAAATTTCGACGTATTAAGTGTCTCATCCTAACGCATCTCCTTTCCAGTTAAAGCCATAAAGGCATCATTCATGGTTCCTAATGAAAATTCAAAATCAGTAATGAGAGCTGCTACTTGTTTTAAAATTTCCATTGCTTGTTGAGAACTATCGATTCTGATAATTAATACATTGTCTTCTTTTACCACTTCCAATGAGCCACTTACGAATTGGCATACTGACTCTGCATCTGCCGTATATAATTTTAAAACATGCTTTGAATGTTGCTTGATGATTTCTTTAGCCGAGTTGGCTGCTAGTATTTTTCCTTGGTCGATGATAAATACTTGATCGGCATCGTGGGTTTCATCCAAATAATGAGTGGTTAAAACCATCGTCATCCCGGTTTCTTGACGTATTTGATCCATAAGTTCCCAAATAGCCGTTCGTGTTTGAATATCAAGTCCAGTCGTCGGTTCATCTAAAAATAAAATTTCTGGTCGATTTAGCAAAGCTCTCGCGATATCAACTCGTCGCTTTTGTCCACCTGATAGGGTCCCATATCGTTGGTTTTCAAATGATTGCATCCCTAATGAATGGATTAATTGATCAATATTGGCGACTTCATTTGCTGGATATTGCCCCGCTCTAATGACAAGATTTTCACGAACGGTTAAGACATCATCTAATACACTTTGTTGAAAGACCACACCCACCCGAACATTTTGTGGATAATGAACCTTGCCTGCTGTCGGTTCTAATAACCCTAATAACATTTGAATCGTCGTGGATTTACCTGCACCATTGGGACCTAAAAATGCCACAAACGAACCTCGTTCAATCGAAAAATCCACATTGTTAACCGCAATTTTATCGCCAAATGTTTTGGTTAAACTGATAGCTTCTAAAATCATCTGCATTCACTCCTTTGCCCATACTATACTTAAAATGTATAAAAATAAGGGTGAATTTTTGATAAGTGGTTAAATTTCATGGTTAAGTGGTAAAAGAGACGGTAAAAATAAGCTCTATCCTTCATATAAGCATCTGGGGAGAACGAAAAACAAATATTACAAGAATAAGTTAAGAACCATAAAAAAAACTAACTAAATAAAAACAGATAGCCGCAAGAAGTAAAAACACTTGGTACTACCTGCCGCTATCTGCTAATGATTATGTTCTTTAATTTTAGATAAATTTGACTTTATGATAAAACGGTTCCCCTATTCGCCATCAAATTGTTCGTCGTCTTCCGTGTCATCATATTCATCATCGTAATCGCGATCGTCCCCATCATATTCATCAAATTCGCTATTGTATTCTTCATAATAATCATAACGATACTCATTGTCGAATTCTTCATCGTATTCGTCATCATAATCTTCATCGTAGAGGTCATGGGTCTCACCAAAAATGACAGTGCCTTCTTCTACATCTGGCAACATTGATAAAAACTCCGCCATTCTTGTTGGTAAATCTTGATCGCGCCCATGAAGGCCTTTTTCTTTTTGAATTGCTTTTAATTTTTCTGGGGTGACATCTGCACCGGTTTCATCCACTAATTTTACGCCTTCGATTTGCTTACGAAATGCTTGCCGTATTAAGGCCAAATAAGCACCACGCAGTTCTTCCCGTAAAATTTCTTCTGCTTCTGTTAAGGCGCGTGTTTTTGCGATACTTGCTAAATAATTAATTCCTTCTAAAATCATTGCCATTGTCATTTTATTTCACCTCTTATTCAAATGTTCATGAGAGTATAATACATCATCTCGATTCGAATGTCAAATATAGTCAATGTTAAATTGAACAAATAAAAATTCGAGGTTTTAGCGGTCAAAGCAAAAATCAACTGATTTCACTCTTAGTGCCATCCCCTCGAATCATATCTGATTGTTATATTATTTTTTAAGAAAAATCATACGCTAATAATTTGGTTACTTTAATATCGCATGGTTGACTGATTGCATCTGCTTGGAAAGTTACTTCAGAATTAGGATTATCGGCAAAATAGCGCATCGACATAGTTTTTGCTCCCTCATTGATGAATAATTCTAAAGAACTAGTATCTAACCAAATATCTAAATGTGAAATACCCTCTTTTAATAATACCGAGCGCGTTTCAGCTTTTTTGGTATGCCAATTAATACGTTCAATAGTTAATTTTTGATTAAGCTGTTTGTATTGAATATGAACGGCTTGATCAATCATAATATGGAAGTCAAACGACAAAGTATTTATTCCATCAATTTGAATTCTTGCCGGATTTGATAAGGGCAATTCGATTAAATCACTACGATCCCATTTAATTGGTTGTGCTTCATTTGATAATAATGCATTGATTTCAACTATCGGTCGTTGCACTAATCGATTCTCTACTAGATGTAAACTTCTTGGCATTGATAGGTGATGAATCCACTTATCACGATGCGTCGGCACTGCCTCTTCAACTTCTGGCCACATCGTGCCCATCCACGCATATTGAATAATTCTACCATCTGGTGCAGTAAATGTTTGTGGTGCATAAAACTCAAACCCACCATCGACTTCAGCTAAATTGCGTGCTGACTCCGCTTCAGGAATGAATTTCGCCTGTTTATTATCCCATTTACCAACTACATAGGTTGTGTTAAAAATATTATGATAACGATGCTCTTTAGGTTCTAAACCTTGTGGTGAAAATATAAATACTGCTTTCTCTTCACCTGTAACTTCATCTGTTAAGAAAATTAAATCAGGACATTCCCACATATAACCGAGCGGCTCTGAAAATTGTAGAATAGAGCCACGGTATTCCCAGTTCATTAAATCTTTTGAGAAATAGGCAATCGTATCACCCGTAAGATCTTCTCGTTGGGCCCCTAATATCATCCACCATCCAGATAATTGTTCATCCCACCAAATTTTTGGATCACGCACATGTCCAGTAAATCCTGGTGCTTGCTCTAAAATGGGTCCATGTTTTTCAAAGTTAATTCCATCTGAAGAAGTAGCTAAACATTGATAACTTCTTCTAACATCATGCTCATCTTTCGTATTCCCTGTATAAAATAAATACAGTTGTTCATTATGAACGATTGCACTTCCGGAATATACGCCATTTTTATCAAACCAATCGTCTGATTTTAAAGCAATAGGTAATTGTTCCAAATGCATCATGTCTTTGGAACGTAAATGCCCCCAATATTTTGTTTCATGATTGGTGTTATATGGATTTAACTGATAAAACACATGATAATATCCTTGAAAATAACACAAACCATTTGGATCATTAAGCAATCCTTCAATCGGTGTAATATGGAAATGTTGTGCAAATTTCCCCTGATTTCTCAATTAATTCATCCCTTTCTTAAAACATTAAAGATTAAATAAGTCTTACTCATTTTTATGACTTGTGTCTTCCTCCACAGTTTACCAAACTTAAAATAGTAATTACCATTTCAACTTTACTTTTATAATCAACAATTAAAAACACGAATGAGGTTGGGGCTGGGCATAAACTTGATAAATTTAGTCAAA
>NZ_KV805653.1:5023-29700 GCF_001811625.1 Globicatella sp. HMSC072A10
AGCGAAAATCATTCGATTTTCTACTTCTTGTCTACTCCCCAGCCTCAGTTAAATTCTTATTTCGCGGTCATTTCATCATTAAAACCAAACATATAAGTTAAGCCATATGCAACTCCAAAGGCCACTGCCATCATTAAGAAATACGGTAATAATTGATTTAAGTATAATAAAGTACCAGGTAAGACAGTAACTGACATACCAGTTGCTTTAAGGTTTAAAATACTACCTAAGAAACCACCCACAGCACCACCAATTAATCCCATTACAAATGGTTTACCATAACGTAAGTTAACACCAAAGATTGCTGGTTCAGTAATTCCTAGTAAACAAGAGATACCCGCTGAGAAGGATAAGGCTTTTAATTTAGCATTAGTGGTTTTTGATCCTACACCAAAGATTGCCCCTGCTTGTGCAGCTGTTGCTGCGGTTAAGAAAGCATTAAATTGGTTAACACCATCTTTTGCTAATAATTGTACTTCCAAGAAGTTGAAAATGTGGTGAATACCGGTCACTACGATTAATTGTTGTAAACCACCAATAATTAATCCCGCTAAACCAAATGGTAAAGCTAATACCCATTCCGTTGCTGATAAAACGACTGTTTCTAATGAATGGAATACAGGTCCAATCGCAAATAAACCTAGAATATTCATAATTAATAAAGTTAAGAATGGTATGACTAATAAATCAAAGGTTTCAGAAACATGTTGATGTAGCCATTTTTCTAATTTCGCACCGACCATCCCAACGATAAAAGCAGGGATTACCGTACCTTGATAACCTACAACGGGAATGAAGCCAAAGAATTGCATTGGTTCAGCACTACCGCCTGCTACATCATAAGCATTTGGCAATGAAGGATGAACCATCATTAATCCTAAGACAATCCCTAATACTGGGTTACCACCAAATACCTTGAATGAAGACCAAGCGACTAATGCTGGTAAGAAAGCAAAAGCTGTATCCGTTAAAATTTGCGTCCATTGAATGAAATTTGGATTTAAACTTTCTGGTGTCATCCCGAATAATGCCAATATGTCAGCTTGTGTTAATAATCCACGAATCCCCATAAATAACCCAGTTGCTACTAAAACCGGAATAATTGGAACAAACACATCACCAAATGTACGAATGGCACGTTTAAAGAAACTACCTTGTGGTTGTTGTTCAGATGCTGATGCTTTTTGATCAGATTTTGTCACCGTATTAACCCCTGGTAATTGAGCGACTGCATCGTATACTTTATTAACGGTACCCGTTCCAAAAATAATTTGATATTGTCCTGAGTTAAAGAAAGCACCCATTACTTTATCGACATTTTCCATTTTTTCTTTATTAATTTTTTGCTCGTCTTTAACCATTACACGTAAACGAGTTGCACAGTGAGCCATGCTAATAATGTTTTCTGTTCCACCTAAATTTTCCACAACGGATTTTGCTATATCTTTGTAATCCATTTTGATACCTCCATATATTTGTCTTGCTTTTTTGGAACCAGTTCCGAACTGCTGAGTTCATTATACGAAATAAAAAAATAAATTGCAACATGGAAACGTGAACAAATTGATTAAATTAAGATTTTTAAGCTATATTAAGTAAAAAAAAGAGATGACCTCTTCACCAAAACACTGGTAATAGGCCATCTAACTGAAAGCAATTGAAAATATTTTTTTAAAAAGTTATTGTTTTCATGTTTTCATCGGTCTTTTTCTTCATCTTTTATCCAAAACAGACTCTCTTAAAATTAATTTTGTTGGTAATTCGATGCTTTCTTCTTGTTGCTGATGATTAATTCGGTGTAACAAATGGTCTGCTGCAATCTCACCCGCATTAAAATAAGGGTATTCGACTGTTGTTAAACCTGGATAAAAAGAAGCTCCGGTCGCATGATTCCCAAAGCCCGCAATACTAACATCTTTCGGGACTCTTAACCCTTCTTCTAAACAGGCTTTCATCGCACCAATCGCCATCATATCGGTTGCTCCCACAATTAACTCTGGTTGCGATAAAATTAACTCTCGCTTAGTCACTTCATATGCTTCGTCCATTCTAAAGCCCGCCTCTAACTCTTCAAATTCCGTATCCCCGAAGGCTAAAAATGTATTTCGTATAGCGTTACGACGGTATATCCCAATCGCAGGGTCGTTTTTAGTAGCTGCTAAATAATGAATTTTACGATGACCCAATCGATAAAGGTAGTGCGCTAATTGCTCTCCTGCTGTTTGTTCGCTAAAGAAAATTGAATCTCCTATTGGATTTTCTTGCCCCACTACCACAATTGGTATTTTAGATGCTTTCATTGTTTTTTCTAAATCTTCTGAAAAATGGGTCATCAAAAAGATAATGCCATCCATCCGGTTCGCTTGAAAACTTCTTATTGCCTCTAATTCTGATTCGGGTTCAAGGTTTGAATTGACAATTAATAATTTATAACCTTTTTTTCTTAAATAATTTTCTACTCCAGATAACATTGTATTTGACGCATAACTATCTAAACGTGGTGTGATAGCTCCCACCATTTTCGTTTGCTTTGCTTTTAAACTTTGGGCAAAGGTGTTCGGTAAATATCCTGTTTTTTGGATTACGAAATTTATTTTCTCAGCTGTTTTCTGACTTACTGAGCCACCATTAAGATATCTCGAAACGGTACTCTTGGCAACGCCCGCTTCTCTTGCAATATCATTAATCGTAACCATTCATCCACCTCCGTTTTCACTCGCTTTTCATTTTATCATGATTTTCTAAAATTTGCATTAAATGATGAAAACGAATTCTTTTAACGATAGTTTATTTATTTCAACAATAGTTTTTAACATACTCAATTCAGCTAACGATTAAATAATAATACCATCGAGATGATCGATTTCGTGTTGAATCACTTGCGCTAAAAAATCTTGATACTGTCCAGTATGCTTTTTAAAATGAGCATCTTGGTAACTCACCGTTATTTTGCGGTAGCGAGTCGTTTGACGCACTCCTTCTAATGACAAACAACTTTCTTCAACCTCATATGGTTCCGATTTTGCGATGATTTGTGGATTTACCATTACCATGTCAACCGGTCCTAAAGAGAAAATAATAATATTTTTCAAATGGCCAATCATATTAGCGGCCATGCCAACACAGTGTTCACGATTAGCATTTAAAGTATCTTGTAAATCTCGGATGATAGGCAGATCCGCTTTAGTTGCTTCTACTGATTTTTGTGATAAGAAAAAGGTATCTTTTACTATTGGTTTAATCATTCGCTACTCCTCATTTATTCAAAATCTACGATGACACAAGTGTTGGCCACCCAGTCACCAATTTGTTTTTTCTCACTAGTAAAGAAACTGATTAAATATAAAAAGGGATATGGTCTTTGAATAATTCTAGATACAATTTCTCTAAAGAAAATATCTGAAAGTTTAAGATTATAACCATCTAATCGAACCGTTCTTAAGCCCATTATCATCTTGCCTAAAGTTTGTCCTTTAAAGATTAAAGTCAAACCAGCAAAGTAAAGACAATAAATAGCAGTTGAAATACCAAAGTTAATCAACGACGTAAAGCTCCACATGCTGAAGAACAAATTAATAAGTCCCGTTATGACTAAGCTATCAATTAAAAAGGCTACAACACGTCGATGGGCACTAGCAATATAATGAAACTCATAAGGTGAGCCTTCATCAATTTTATATTTACGATCAGCTTCCCATGCTGATTTCTCAATTGCTTGATAATTGCTGGTTGAATCCTTACCGGTTGACCAATCATACTCCTCTTCGGTTGAAGTGTCAGCTGTCTGTTGCTTCGCTTCATTAGCTGTCAATAGATTGGCCTCTGATGTTGACTCATTAACTGATCTTTTCTCCTGATTTAATAATAAGTCTTGGTTCGTTGGAATAGTGTGCTTTGAAACATCGTCTTTAGAGATTGGCATCGTCTCGTTAGTTGATGGCTCCGGGTTTAAAGCATTGTCTGTAGGCTTTAACATCGTCTCGTTTGCAGGTGTTTCCTGTTCAGATACATTTTCATTAACTGAAGATAATTCAGGTGTAACAGTGTCATGGAGTACATTTACATCTTCGTAATCTTCCATTGCAAGAACGGCATCATCTTCTGCATCATGAGTTAACGATTCATTGACAGTGTCAACTAACTCCTCATCGCTTGTTGCTTGATTCTCGTTATTCGTAACGGCATCGTCAGCTGTATTCTCTGAAAGTTGTTCGACTTGATCAACCCATTCGTCCTCTAAATTTGATTTATCTAATTTTGTCATTAGTGACCACCTCGATAAATATATTGAGCAGTTGGTGATTGTTGTGCTTCAATGAATGACCACACTTGCCCCGCCTGTGAAGTTAAATCTTGATTCCCTTTAAAGTTTAAACCAAATGGTAAGTAGTTTGAAAAGAAACTTGTATCTTTTGCTACATATTCAAATACCACTGGATTCTCAGCTGCTATTTTTTCTGCCAGCCCTTTAATTGCATCGGCTTCATAACCGATTTCATCAACCAGACCATTTTCAACAGCTTGACGTCCATCAAACACACGTCCATCTGCTACTTTTAAAACTTCCTCTTTGCTCATACCTCGACCATTCATAACAATTTCTAAGAAACGTTCAAAGGCATTGTTTAAGTAAGTTTGGATTACTTCTTTTTCTTCTTTAGTCATTAATCGAGTAGAACTCATAATATCTTTCATTTCACCAGATTTAATAACGTTTTGCTTCACACCAATATTTTCCATTAATTGTGAGAAATCATAACTGCCCATAATAACTCCGATTGAACCGGTAGTTGTCTCTTCTGCAGCATAAATCCGATCTGTTTCTGCTGAAATATAATAACCACCACTAGCTGAGACTGAGCCAAATGAAGTATAAATAGGTTTGTTAGTTTCTTCGCGAACTTTTTGAATTTGCGCACGCAACTCAGCACTTTCATATACGCCGCCACCAGGACTGTCAACTGCTAATAATATCCCTTTTACAGTTGAGTCTTTGGCAGCTGCTTTAAATTGTTCAATCACTTGTTGGTGCTGATAACCTTCACTACCACTTATCAAAGAACTTGATCCATTATCTTGAATCACACCATTGACTCGGATAACTGCGATACGGTTGGTGACATCATTACCTTGTAAGACTTTTTCATTAAAATATTGGCGATTCAGTACCATGTCAGTTAATGATTCTGAACTAGGACTTTGCTCATTTTGCTGTTTTTGAGTCGTTGTAAACGCACCAAGTCCTAAAATAATCAATGAAGCTCCTATCGCAACCAATCTTTTAGTCGTGGCTTTTTGTTGAACTTGCGGCATCTTAATCATCTCCTTTTTAATACTTTTAGTATATCAAGTTTATAGCTCTTATCCAAATAAAAAAAGCAAAGGACCGAACGATTTTGTTCTATCCTCTGCTTGGATTTGTCTTCAATTTTTTGCTCGCTAAATAATCGTTATTCAACTATGTGATAAGCATTTTTCACAAGCGACTTTGAATACTTAGGTTTATCTAGGCTAGGAAGTAACTGAGTTAATAGCTGTTTTAGCATAAATCATTTCTTACATCATTCCTGGCATACCGCCGCCCATTGGCATTTCTGGCTCATCTTTTGGTATCTCTGCGACAACCGCTTCAGTAGTTAATAATAATGCTGCTACTGAAGTTGCATTTTGTAAAGCAGAACGAGTCACTTTTGTTGGGTCAACAATTCCTGCTTCAATCATATTTTCAAATTTATCGGTAGCTGCGTTATAACCAATGCCTTTTTCTGCACGATTAATTTCATTCACAACGACTGAACCTTCTTTTCCTGCATTGGCAGCAATTTGACGAACTGGTTCTTCTAAAGCACGCGCCACAATGTTGACACCTGTTGCTTCATCGCCAGTTGCTTCAATGGCTAATACTTGTTCTTGAACATTCAATAAAGCTGTACCACCACCAGAAACAATTCCTTCTTCAACCGCAGCACGTGTCGCATTTAAGGCATCTTCAATACGTAATTTACGTTCTTTTTGCTCTGTTTCAGTCGCTGCTCCTACTTTAATCACCGCGACGCCACCAGATAATTTTGCTAATCGTTCTTGTAGTTTTTCACGGTCGAAGCTTGATGTTGTTTCTTCTGCTTGAGCACGGATAATTTGGATACGATTTTCAATAGCCGCTTTATCTACTGCACCTTCAACAATTGTTGTTGAATCTTTCGTTACCGTTACTTTACCTGCATGTCCTAAGTGCGCTGTTGTCGCATCTTTTAATTCGTAACCTAATTCTTCTGAAATAACAGTTGCTCCAGTTAATACAGCAATATCTTCTAACATTGCTTTACGGCGATCACCAAATCCTGGGGCTTTAACTGCTACCACATTTAAGGTACCACGTAATTTATTTAATACTAAAGTAGGTAATGCTTCACCATCAACATCTTCGGCGATGATTAACAAAGGTCTACCAGATTGCATAATTTCCTCTAATAATGGTAAAACATCTTGAATATTGGTAATTTTACGGTCTGTAATAAATACTGCCGGGTTTTCTAAGTTCGCAATCATCTTCTCGTTGTCAGATACCATGTATTGTGATAAGTAACCACGATCAAATTGCATCCCTTCTACTACTGATAATTCAGTGTCAATGGATTTAGATTCTTCAATCGTAATAACACCGTCATTGCCGACTCTTTCCATTGCATCAGCAATTAATGCACCAATTTCTTCATCTCCTGAAGAAACAGCTGCAACTTGAGCAATCGCATCTTTAGATGATACAGGTTGTGATAAACCTTTTAACGCTTCTACGGCTACTTTCGTTGCCATATCAATTCCACGACGAATCCCTACTGGATTGGCACCAGCAGTAACATTTTTCATTCCTTCACGTGCAATTGCTTGGGTTAAAACTGTTGCGGTAGTCGTTCCGTCACCAGCTACGTCATTGGTTTTTGAAGCAACTTCTAATACTAATTGTGCTCCCATGTTTTCGAAACGATCTTCTAATTCAATTTCACGAGCAATCGTCACACCATCATTGGTAATTAATGGAGAACCATATGTTTTATCTAACACCACATTACGGCCCTTTGGTCCTAAAGTGGTTTTAACGGTATTTGCTAAAATATCTACTCCACGTAATAATGAAGCGCGAGCATCTTCTGAAAATTTTAATTCTTTTGCCATTATCTACTATCTCCTATCCTAAAATTGCTAATACTTCTTCTAAATCAATGACTAAATAGTCAGTACCTTCATGAGTGATCGTTGTTCCAGAAAACTCATTGAATAAAACAACATCGCCTGTTTTCACGATATCTTCTTCGGTTACTAATTGACCTAAAGCAATTACTTCACCTTGAGTTGGTTTTTCTTTTGCAGCACTTGCTAATACTAACCCACCTGTTGAAACTTTTTCATTTGATTCTAGTTTGATTATTACACGTTTTCCTAAGGGTTTTAACATGATTGTATTCCTCCACTATTTGATATTTTTAGCACTCTATCACCTTAAGTGCTAATACAGTTATAATAATAGGTCATTTTTGGTCAAAAAGCAAGTAGTTTGACTAGATTATTCAAATTAATTTGACTTTGGTAACTGTTGTTGGACGGTCACAAATTGAAACCAAGCATTACCCGCATTATCGTAAATTTGCTTAAAATAAAAATTATAAGTCTGGTTATCAATCGTCTCGGGCGGTGCGATCAAAACTACCTTTTGAGAACTATTTTTAAGTTGTTGAATTATTTTCGCCTCTAGACTCCACGCTGGATAGACCGCCTTAGCAATTTGATAATATGCTTTTTCAAAGCGTAAAAAAGAATCATCTTCTGGATAAAAATTATGATCAGGATTTAGCAACTGATTATCCATCACTCAATCACCTCTGTTAGCTTATAAACTATCATACCCTCATAGAGTTTTCAAGTAACTCTAGTTGCTAATACTCCATCAAATGAACTATCAATATATTTTAACTTAAATTCTGGATGATTTAATATTTTTTCTAAAACTGAAATGGGATAATTTTAATCAGCTTTTTTTCTTCAACTAATCATTTCATAATGATTACTCATTTAAGCGTCTTATTTCAAACAAAAAAGCCGTTCTACTGTACGGCCAAGACAGAGATAGTTGGATAACCTCCTTTCAGTTTTCAGACGGTTTCAAGGTGCTATCCTCCTTCCATGTTATTAAGTAGTTTATAGTCTTACTTAGGACTTAGTTATTAAATGGACATCAATGGTATAATGGATGATTCGCCAAACAGTGCTAAATCCTTTGTTATTTGACTTGAGACAATAAGAAAACGACTAAGATTAGTATCACTTAAAGGGCATTCTACACATTCTATAAAGCCATAACAGGTTTTAAGATAAATATGAATATTCTACTACACCTCTCATTCATAGGTCTTCTTAGTCGTTTTAATTATTAATATTTCAATTGATATCTTTACATTCATTATACTGCTCTTAATTCAAGATTCAATCAATTTACTTGTTCTATATATAACTTTTACAATCTTTTTTCTCAACTAAAGACTACGTTACTCAGATGAACTAATGATTTCACTGCTTTAACAGCCGTCTTGATAATTAAACATAAAAACCGAAGCAAAGAGTATTGCGTTAAGCGCTGCTACTCTGCTTCGGCAAAACAATTATTCGAATAATCCTTTTAAAAGCTCTTGAAATTCTTCTTCTGTCGCTACAATATGTTGGTTACTATCTTCACCATCTAAAACACCATCAATATTTAATTCGTCTAGGTTTTCAGATAGATTATCCCAATTTACTACTTTTTCTTTATCTGACTCTTTCATTTTACACCCTCCATCATAAATATTTTTTATGATTCTATTATACCGTAAAATCGCCTACAATTAAATATATATTATTTAGCTGCTTTCATTTTAGGACATTGCACTTGTAATAAATCGACTGTTTCAAATAGACTGGTTACATAATCAGTATCTAACATATAGATAACATGTTTTCCTTCTTTTACAGATTTAATGATGCCATTATTTTTTAAGGTAATTAAATGATGTGATGTGGTCGCTACAGAAGCATCAATAAATTGAGCTATTTCATTTACACATAATTGAGGGTAGTGAGATAAAATTTCGACAATCTTAACTCGGTTTAAATCCCCTAATATTTTAAAAATAGTTGCTTTATGTTCTAGGGTTGCTTCGTCAATAAAGTTCGATAATTTCTTTTTCTCACGTTCAATTTCTACATCATCCATACAGATGTACTCTTTCATATTATGCCTCCTCTTTTCCAAAATTATATCATCAAATAGATGAAATTGCTATTTGATACATTATAAAGGCTCTAATAGAGTTATCAATTCCTCTTTATTTTAATTGTTTTAACTATTCCTCATCGATGGTGGTTTCTGCTAATGTTGTGGTTTCTTCAGCAGAGTCTGTTTCTACGGTTGACTCAGATTGCGTATTTTCTTCATCGTTGGAACTTGTTGTTTCCGCGATTGCAACTGAAACTAACCCATCAGCAAAAATGTCAATACCTGTTTTCTTGATAAATTCCTGACTTGAGATTATCTTTTCAGCATCAGGTTGTTTAATCGTTGCTTTTTCTAAACCAATATGATATTCAATAATATGATGTGCATCATCTGTTGCCAGACTCATTGATATTTCACCTAGTTTCATTGAGAAACTAATTGTGCCAAGATAACCTTTTTTCAATTCTTCTGTTAATCGATTGGTTTCATCAGTACCTTCTGCTAATGTTTGCGTCAATTGAGCTAGTTGTTGTGACTCTTTTTGATCGATATTAAAAACATAAACCGTTCCTTCTTGATCTGTTTGATGAACTTCTGCACGATTCGTGTTCTTTTCAACATATTGAGCGATTAAGTCTAACATCCAATGATCAACTGAATTCAAACGTTGTAAAAGTGCATGATTAGCTTCATTAGCTTCTGAATGCTCAATATAAGTGCCTAAAATATCCTCGATATGTTCTTGTGCGTAGACATAATAGGCTTCGACTGAACTGTCTTTATAGTGTTCATAGTCATTATTTAAGCGTTCCGCGGCCAATTTTGCTAAATCTTCTGCTAAATAAAAAGAAGTTTTAACATTTTCTTGTTCGTCAGTTTGAATAACAACATTGGTGCCGCCATCATTACCTTTTTGGCTTAAAATATAGTAAAGATGATTATCCTTTAAAACCGATAAACTATCAAGCGTAAAGTCCACACCGTTTTCACTTTCCATTAAATTAAACATAGAAGACTTATTCTCAGGAGAATTTTTAAGTGCCTCAAGTAGCGCTTGTGGATCTTTAAAGTCATATTGACTCTCACCATTTTTTTCCACGATAGAAGTAATATTTCCGGTAGTATCTGACTCATCAGCTGCTAGTGTAGTAGATGTTTCAGTAGGTGTTACGGTTGTTTTTGGTTGGAGTGTTGTTTCTGTTTGGTTACTTTCTTCTGCTTGCACCATGGGCAAAGATAAAGATGTCATCAATAAAAACAAACTAAGTTTTGTTAATTTTTTATGCATGATTTGCCCCTTCCTCCAAATATTTTTTGACTTCATTTCCTACAAACAGACGATTGTTATCTGTAATTAAAATCGGGCGTTTAATTAACATTCCATCAGATGCCAGTGTTTGGATTTTTTCTTCGACTGTAAAAGTTTTCCAATCATTCTTTAATTGGCGTTCTCGATAAACTTGCCCGTGTGTATTGACTAATTTATCGATATTTTCCTCATTAATAGAAGACAACCAACCACGAATTTGATCCGCAGTTGGTCGATCCGTTCTGACATCTTGATATTGATAGGTAATATCCGCTTGTCTTAACAATTTTTCGATTTGACGGCAAGTACTGCACGTTTTAAGTCCTATTAAATAATACATTGTTTCCCCTTAATAATTAGTCAAAATTTCAGCAATTGTAACAGCCAAAGGCACTACAACTGGATTTAACAATTCCGGTTTGCCAGTTATCATGATTAATAAAGCATGGCTCCAAAATCTAATATAGGGATATTTCTCCATATTAGTTTGAAGATATTTCTTTATTAATAATTTAGTAAGCGAATGCGCTTGGCTTTCTTTGAATAGTGGTCGATGATTATTGGATACTTTTCCTTGATTACGAGTATTATTGACAGTTGTTTTATTCCCCGTGATAGTACGTGTAATAAAAAGCGTCGTCTCTGTTTGATCCGATGAAGACCCTTGATTAACACTTGTCGTTGTAGATGACTCCGGTGTCGTTGATTGAGCAGTACTATCAGTTGCTTCAACTGACGATTCCGTTATTTCAGTTGCTGGTTCTGACTCTAATTGCTCTGTTGTTTCTGGAGTTGTTGTGTCATCGTCAAATGAACCTGGGGCCCCTGGTGTCACTTCACCACTCTCTTCAATAATTTCTTCATAAACTTTAGTGGTTGTGGTTTCTATGATACTAGTTTCCGTATAACTTTGAGTGTTTTGATTAGTAGAATAACTGTTTTCTTGTGCAGCGACCATTTTATTTGAAGTTAAATGAACGCTTGCAAATAATGTTATTAATCCTATCGAAAATGTTGTCTTCACGCAATGCTGCTTGGTCTTTAACAATATTGTCGCCACCTTTCATTAGTTAATCCTCTTCATTATTATATTATCATAATATGAATTGAAAAATCTAATTGTTACCATTTTGTAGTAAAACATTAATTAAATTTTCGTTTTGGAATTGGTTTGTTATAAAACACAGTCTGACATTCAGTTCTTTAACCACTTTCCATTGCTTGATTGTTCTTAAAAAGTCATTTTAATATTTGAATACCTATAGTGTCAATGATATAATAATATTGTTGAAAAACATTTCACAAGGAGGAGAATTATGGAATTATTAACTTTTAAGACAATGGCAGAAGGTTCACAAAAAGCTTTTGAAATTATCAAAGAAGCTAAAGAAAATGGTGCTAACACTTTTGGTTTAGCAACAGGTAGTACACCTGAAAAGTTGTATGAATTAATCGTAGCATCAGATTTAGATTTCACCGATTCAATTTCTATAAATTTAGACGAATATTACGGTTTAAGCGGCGATCACCCTCAAAGCTATCGTTATTTTATGCAACAACACTTATTTAATCACAAACCATTTAAAGAGACTTATGTACCAGATGGTTTAAATACTGACGCAGAGGCAGAAGCTGCTCGTTATGAAGCTATTATTGATGAAAATCCGATTGATGTACAAATTTTAGGTATTGGTGAAAATGGTCATATTGGTTTCAATGAACCTGGTACTTCCTTTGATGCAAAAACAGCATTAGTTGATTTAACCGACTCAACTATTCAAGCAAACAAACGTTATTTTGAATCTGAAGCAGATGTTCCCCGTCAAGCTTATAGTATGGGAATTGCTTCCATTATGAAAGCTAAAAAAATCATCTTAATGGCTTTCGGTAAAAACAAAGCCAATGCCATTAAACAATTAATGGCCGGTGAAGTAACAACGGATTGCCCTGCAACAGTTTTAATTAACCATCCCGATGTAACGATCATCGTAGATGAAGATGCTGCATCACTCATCTAATCTTTATTATAAATCAAAGCCTCATACTTCGGTATGGGGCTTTAGTTTGATTTCGAAGCCCTTTATTCGACATGACCCCTTCTTCATAAAATTAACCATGTTTTCAATACAAATCAAAAATGGGCTGAACAGTTAAATATTTGATGCCGATAGATGTCCCTGTTCTTTTCACTTATTTATTTCCAAACTGTTTATTTTTGAAAAGACTGAAAAAAATCTGTCCATAATGAACAGATTTTAGTCAGTCTTTTCTCATTCAATTTAATGTTGGTAGGTAACTCCCGAAGTCATACAATCTTTTAAGATGGTTACAACCTCATCTTTTGTTAATGGTACATAGCTATTAGTCAAACGCGGTTCAACCCGTTCAGCCATTTCTTCAAAGTACTCTTCATCAATTTCAACTTCTGGTAAAGTCATCGGTAAGCCAGCGTCTACAAAAAATTGATATGTTTTTTCAATTGCTTCTTTGGTCATCGCAAACTTATCAGCTTGATAAGGAATTTCCCAAACATTATGAGCATACATTGCAAAACGATCTACTGTCTCTTCATTTAAAATATACGACATCCAGCGTGGTGTTAAAATGGCTAATCCGACAGCATGTGTAATATCATAATATGCCGATAACATATGTTCAATAGGATGACATGTCCATGCTCCTGGTCGTCCCATTGAAGTAATACCATTAAGCGCCATCGTTGAAGACCACATTAAATTAGCACGGGCTTCATAATTATCCGGTTGCTCTAATGCAATGGGGAGATAATGGATACATGCTTTTAATATCCCTTCAGATAAGCGATCTTGAACAAAAACACCTTCTTCTCGATTGAAGTAAATTTCAAACGTATGACTCATAATATCTGCTGTACCGGCAGCTGTCTGATGCTTGGGGACTGTGAAAGTATACGTCGGATCACAGATTGAGGCATACGGATATAAAACATAAGCCCCCGTACCTTTTTTCTCTTTCGTTTCAAAGTTGGTAATAACCCCACCTGTATTCATCTCTGTTCCAGTAGCAGATAAAGTTAAAATATCGATTAAGGGTAAAGCGTCTTTAATTTTGCTTGAATCCGTAACTAAGTCCCACCCGTCGCCATCATATTTTGAGGCCCCAGCAATGACTTTGGAACAGTCAATCGTTGATCCACCACCTACTGCTAAAATCACATCAATATGATGCTCTTTACATAATTTTGCGCCTTCACGCACTGATTCGATTCGCGGATTGGGATCAATCCCACCTAATTCATAAATCTCACAATCGGCTAGTAATTCTTTTACACGATCATATAGACCGTTGCGTTTAATACTACCACCACCGTATGTTAATAACACACGCTTGCCAAAACGATGAATTAACTCAGGTAACCGTTCAATTTGATTTTTTCCAAAATAAACCTTAGTTGGTATATCATAGACAAAATTTTGCATAATTACACCCCTTATTTTTGATGCTTTTATTATAACAAAGTTCATCTTGATACAAAAAGAAATCTGTTTTATTTTTGTATTTTTCTATATATTATTAGGTCAACTTATGTTTATTTTTCTATTTTATTTTGTATAATAGAAATATAAGAATAGAAATGGGGGCTGAATGTATGTATATTTCCAATATAAATTCTTCTTCAATTAAAATCAGTCGAATTGAACATTATTCGTTACAAACTAAGGATAGTAAAGTATTACAGACAGAAGATAATTTGATGTTGATTTATGTCAAAAAAGGCCAAACTCATTTTGGAATTGATGACATAGATTATCGTTGTCAAGAAAATGATATCTTAATTTTAAATCCGCAACAAAAAATATCATTTGAAGCAGATAAAAATTCAGAAATCATCACAATTTTATTAACCGGTTTTGTCTTTACCTCTTCTGTCAATCTTGACTCTGTGGATGGTCACTTTTTAGTGCATAATCGTGGACGTACTTTACGTCATTATTTCGATTTATTATTACTTGAAAATGAATCAAAAAGTCGAGGCACAGATCAAATTATTAAACGTCTAGTAGAATGTATCATGATTTATGTGTTGCGCCATTCGGATATTTCAATTAAGGATAATGGTAAATTAGCAAAATCAAAAGATGTACAAGAAGTCCAAAATTATATCCGTGATCATTATTCGGAAAAAGTGACGCTAGAACAATTGGCAGAGGTGTCAGATATTAATAAATTCTACTTAATCCGTATCTTTAAACAAAATACCGGACTTTCGCCAATTGATTATTTGATTCATGTGCGTATCGAAGAAGCAGAAAAACTTTTAATTCATACTGACGAGCAAATAGCGGATATTTCAGCAAAAGTTGGCTTTAATTCACCGTCACATTTTACTAAAGCATTTAGAATGATTAATCATATTACGCCATCACAATTTAGAAAAAAACATCGTCATCCATAATTAAAAAACTCTTTGAATGATATCTCATTAAACTTAATAACTGTTTTCGCTTAATAAGCTCAGTTGTTTAATCGATTCATTCAAAGAGTTTTTAACTTGACTATACTATTGTTTTCTAACAATTAATTCTGATTGGCCAGTTTTGAAAATCACTTCGCCAATGATGCTTCTCGTCGGCTATTTAAAATAACTAATAATTTGATTCTTGCTTTAACGCCGCTTAATCCTTGTGCAAAGACAATCCCCACCTGCTTTAATTGCTTGCCACCACCTTGATAATCATATACATCTTCGGTGATGACATTATAAGCTCGAGATACCTTGACAATTTTACCTCCTTTAGCTAATAAATCTTGAAATTTCAACATTAATTGTGGTGGCAATTTACCCGCACCAAAACCTTCGATGATCAATCCATCATAATGATCAAATATCTCCAGACTTTCAGCCTCCATACCTAAGTATGCTTTAATGAGTCCCACTCTTTTCTCGATAGTTGTCACTTGATAATACTGTTCTCGTTTGTATTTTTGAAAATAGACGACATTGTTTTTGAAACAATCCCAATCGGACCAAAAGTGGGCGCTTGAAAGGTAGCTAAATTCGTCGTATGAGTCTTTGTCACATAAGTAGCTACATGAATCTCTTCATTCATGACGACCACAACACTATGTTGAATTGTTTCCTTATCCATGGCAACGAAGATTGCACTGCGTAAATTTGATAAACCGTCCGAACCAATTTCATTACTAGAGCGCATCGCTCCCGTCATCGTTAAAGGAATGGATGAGGCTGGGCAAAAACTTTTAAATACTGTTCCTTTAATTCAAAGCGCAGTGGTTGAGTGGTCTCAATCTGCGTCTTGATGAGGTTAAAGATAAATTTGGTAAACTCAATCAAGTTATTGTTATTAAAATAAAAGCGCAGTGGTTGAGTGGTCTCAATCTGCGTCTTAAGGACTTGTTTGAGACCAACTCAACTGTGCGGGGAAAGACTTGTTTAAGACCTACTCAACTGTGCGGGGGTAGGCCGACGAAGCGAAAATTATTCAATTTTCTACTTCTGGCCAACTCCCATTGATTTTGAATCTTCTGATTATAATGACTCAATTCTAATAAATGATCCACTGTTATATGGGGTGAAGGCAAATGAAAATAATCAACGATCGTTAATGTGCTAATTGTTTAAAATATTGACCTTGATTGGTTAAGGAATTTTCACTCGTAGGCAATACTTAAACGGTTGTTTGATCTTCGCTCATTTCAATCGTTCCACCGGTGTTAATGATTAAAATTTTCTTCATGTTCTCCTCTTATAAAAAATCATCTACCCTACTCAAATTATTCTTGAATAGCAAGTAGATGACATTGTATTATATTTTTTCTTTTTTATTAATGAATACTAATAACAATCCCAGAACCAGTAGCGGTACCACTATCATCATAATGGGTCGTGAGTTTTCACCCGTCAAAGGTAATTTACGACGATTATTATCTTGATTAGGAACAACAGCTTGTAAATCCTCAACAGTTGTTTGTCTAGTCGTCACTGTATTTTCAGTACTGATTTGCGATTGAGTCATCTCAGTAGTTTCATTGGATGTTTCCATCTCAGGAAAAGTTGGTTGTTCATCAATGCTAGGTTTTGTTGCCTCATGACTCATCTCAGTGACAGTATCGCTTTGCATATTCTCGTCCTGTACGGTAGTAGTTGTTGTCATTGGCGCATTATCGGTGGTGGTATTTTCTTGAACAGTCTTTTCTCTATCCAAAGCAGTTTTAAGCTTATTTGTTAACCGTCGATTGTTTTCTTTCTCTTTTGGTGCTTCTGTTTTGGGAACGATATTTAAATGTAAATTATAAGGTGACTCCGTTAATGTAAAAGCACCTAAATAAATTGTATTACTCTCATCTAATACATCTCCATTAACCCCTACTTTATAAGGCATGGTTGCCCAATATTCTTGATTGTTCAGCAAAATCGTTAGGATTTCAGCCGTCATATCACTGGGTTGATTAACAACCCAGCCACTAATATCGGGTTGTTCAATTGTAACGGTCTCTATTACAGGGTCACTTGCGTCACTAATAATCATTCCCGAATTGGTAACAACCCCTTCGTGAAAGACAGCTGAATAACCTATGACATCATCATAAATAAAAGTCAAGGTTTGATTCACTAATCTAAGTGTCGCAACGGGTAAAGCATATTGCCCATCACCAAGATCTATGTAGAGATGACTTGAAGATTTCAATATTGCTTGTAATTTTTCTAAATCACTTTGAAGAAAAATCGCATCATCTTTTTGGTAAACTACTTCGTCGGCAGTATTTTTAATAATGATTTGATAAAACTGGTCCGCTACTAGGTAATCAGCGACTTGTGCTCCTACTAGCTCTTCCGGTGCCTCAACCGTCGTACTGACGGTGGTCGACTCTTCAGTTATAACCGTCGATTCGCTATTAGTTGTTTCGGTACTAGTTTCATAGTGTACCGTGGTTGTTTCATTTGCTTTTACTGATATGTTCGGAAGACACATTACTTGGAAAAGGCAAATTAATCCAATGACTAATTTTTTCATAATTTTATCCTCCTAAAGTTACTACATTTATTATAACATGTTTGACATATTTTAAACAATAAAGAAATAATCGCAATAATTCTTCATACTTTTTTCCTAATACTATCTTCCTCAACTAATGTAACTGACCAGTAAAAAAAGACTGATAATAGCCGATAAGAATGGTTCCATATCAAATATAGACATTAAAAAGTCCATCTACTTAAGAGAGGGCAATCATAATTTTGAGTCTCATCTTGATACCTTATGTTCCGTCTTAGCGGAGTGGATTCAATGTCACCTTAGTTTGTAGATGTATACGGGGCTATTATTAGGTGCAAAAAGCCAGCATTTTGTGAGTTTTTCAGCAATGATTGAACTCTATTTCAAACCTAGCATATAGTTATATTGCTGCTTTTCAAACACTACTAAATGGATTAACATGTCTTTCCAAGAATGGTATACCGATGTGTTTATGTTAAAGAATTACTGCTTGAAAACAAAAATTACAGCCAAATTATCAGCTGTAGCTTTGTCATTTTATGTATTATTTTGGAGTGATTCTCACTATTATTTCTTCAAGTTGAGGGGACTCAACAGAGAAAACTTCCGTGTTAATCGCTTAATCCTCCTGATACAAACCATAAACCCCATGTACTGGAATTGTTAAATAAACGCCTTTATGCGCTTCATTCATTTTAGGTGACAATAAAATATCATGATAAGCTGCTTCAATCTTTTTCGTCGTATCGATTGTAAAGAGTATTTTCTTTTGTGGATTCACTGTAATATTAAAAATCTTCTCCATCATTTCTGGTGAAACCGACCCATGGCCTTTCAAGCTAGTTCCACCATTCATACGATGCTTTTTCATAATCTTAATATACTCTTCTTCTAATTCTTCACTGACAATCGATATCAGAATTTCTCTCTCAGAATCAGTCTTCATTGGTGTTAATGAGCGATTACGTGAAAAATTATGGATATCAATACTCAACACAGACATCCCTTTTGTTTGAGTACACCCATATGAATTTTCCATCACCATGAAAACATCTGGTACTTGTTCACTTTCAACCACACTTAAAATAACATCTTTTTGCGGCGCAAATACTAAGCCCATCATTTGTTGGCGTTCAAGAACACTCTCACCTTTTCCAGTAAAAATGGTGGCTCCTGCAGTTGAAACTTGATTAATTTTTTGCACTATTTCTGTCGCACGACCGTGTTTAAAACTTAATACCATTAATTGATAATCGGCTTCAGTTTCATTCCAATTATTATTTTCCAACAAGAAATCACGACTTAATTGGAATCCAGTTTTTAAAACAAACACTATCCCATGATTCGGTAAGTGCATTTTAAAAGTATCTACCAAAGACTTTAAGGCAGGAATTAACACACTTTCTCTTTCAAAAATCATTACAAAGTCACGACGGTCATGACGAATAGATAATAAATTTAATAATGGTGAGCCAATTAAGCCCGTTGCAGGACTAATAACCCCTCCATTTAACCCTAGTTTAATCGCTTCATTAACAAAACGGACACCTTCATTGTGATTCAGAACCGCTATTGCTAATAAAACAGGATCTTCTTTAATCTTTTTAGTCATATATACATTACTCCTCAAATTATTCCTGTTGGTTTTGTTCAATCTTAAGATAAACCCAACCTAATATCTCAATAAATAAAATAGGTACCATTGCCACTACCGCAATCATACCGAAACCATCAATAATTGGATCGGATACTGGACTAGCAATTGCGATTCCTTGAACATATGCAAAGATGAAAGTACCGGTCATTGGGCCACTGGCTACTCCACCAGAATCAAACCCCATTCCCACAAATAATTTTGGTACTTTATGTGATAGCAATATAGTTAGTATAAATCCTGGTAATAAAATATGCCATAATCTCATAGCAGGATTTAATATTCTTAAAACAGTTAAGGCAATAGCAACTCCTACTCCTGAAGAAATAAGCACTAATACTAAATTCTTCGAAATAGATCCCCCGGTTTCATCTTCTATTTGGTTAATTAAAACATAAATCGCTGGTTCTGCTAATATCGCCATTACACCGAGTATAAATCCGATTAATACTAGAACCCATTGTGCTTGCGATTCATACAAAGCTCCCCCTAAATATTGACTAATAGGCATAAATCCAGCTGAAACACCTGTTAAAAACAGCACCAGACCAAACATTAAATAACCTAACCCAAACATAATATCTTTAAAGGTTTGTGGGGTTTGCTTTTCAATTAAATAGTGGTAAATAAGAAAAATAATTAATAAGGGAATAACTCCGACTACAATTTGACCAACACTTGATTTTAAGGATTCCCATACAATTAGGCCAATGGATTGATCTAAAGGTTCTTGTTCAATAAACTGGCCAGCTAAAGATTGTCTCGAGAGCAAACCTAAAATCAACATTGCTAAAATCGGTCCAATAGAAGCAATCCCAACTAAACCAAAACTCATATCATCTTGTTCAATTTCTTCATTTGATAATGAAGAAATACCTGCACTTAATGCCAGTACGAAAGGAACCGTTAAAGCACCAGTAGTCGCACCTGAAGAATCGAAAGCAAAGGTCACCATTGCTTCATCCACAAAAATACCTAGAACAAAAATGAGTCCATAAAAAATCGTCACTATTTTTGAAATATTCCAAGCATAAACAATTCTAAGCATTCCTAAGGCCAGCAAAAACGCTACACCTAATGAAACGATTACTACCACTAGCATCTGACTTAAACTTTGATTGGAAATTGTCGCAATTTGATCCCCTAGTATCGTTAGAGAAGGTTCAGCAATGGAGACAATAAATCCAATCAAAATCCCACCTGCAACCAATAATTTGATATTTCCTGTTCTAGTCAAACCATGTCCTAAAATATGTCCCATTCTGGAAATACTAATATCAACACCAAGTAAAAACACGGCTAATCCAAACAGCACTAATACGACACCAATAGCAAATAGTGTAAATTGTTTTTGCGTTAATGGGGTTAAAAACAAATGAATAATAACAACTAAAATTGCGATGGGGATTACTGCCATCATAACCTCTTTTAACTTCTGAAGCATTCACATTCCTCCTTTAAATATAAAATTCCATAATAATATTATACCATCAATTTTATTATATTCAAACAAACGCAATGATGCATAGGCAAATAACATTACCTATAATAGATTGGGTTAGATTCTATACTCTTACATCATTATAACAGCGTTAATAAGTAAAATGTACTACCTCTTCATCGATGTCTGTTGTGATAGCTGCCACACAAAAGCCGTTCACAATATATTTCATTCGATATTAGTCAATTTTAGTGAATTGCTCGCTAACGATTTTTCCTAGTTGATTCATCGCTTTTAATTGTTGTTCTTTTTGGCCCTCTTGTGATAAGAAAACTAAGATGAAGGCTCCTTTTGGCGTCTCAATTATGGCCGCATCATTTTGCACACCATAATCTTCGAAATTTCCTGTTTTTCCATAATAAGCAACATCACTTGGCAGATTTTGTGCGAGCATCCGGCGATCAGTCTGTTGCTTTAAAATTGCCAACATTTCTTGTGACGCTGACTTTGAAACTAATTTTCCTTGGTAGATATCTGCTAAAATTCGGCCAACATCTTCTGCTGTTACATAATTGTCATTACCAGCATTTAATGCTTCAAGGTCGACCATCAATCTCTTTAATTGTACATCAGAGTATCCCAGTTCAATAATGATTTTTTGAACCTTCTCTATACCACCCATTAAATTAATCAAAATATTAGTTGCGGAATTGTCACTAATCGTCATCATTTTCTCAGCTAAGGTTAACAAAGTTAATTCCGAGCCATCTTCCATATTTTGAATATCACCCGTTCCCGAAACTTTATCTTCTGCTTTTAAAGAATATTGTTCTGTTAAATCCAATTCCCCTTTTTCTACTTGCTCAAATAGCGCCGCTAGCACAAAGAGTTTAATGATACTAGCTGATCGCATGGGTTGATTGTTTAAAATTAAAGGTTGTGAACTCGTCTTGTCATCAAGCGCTTGGTAATAAAGACTATATTCTCCATCTAATGAATAAATTAATGGATTAAAAATACCTTCTACTTTAATATTCGGTAACCATTGTTGTTTATTTTTGTTTTCGACAATTTTAGATTTTTCTTCATGCGAGTCTCTAATAGTTGTTTGCGCTGATGTCGTTGTGACCATTGATTCTTCCGATTGAGCAGCTTCTTCGATAGAATGCGTAACCTCCTCTTCTGATTCTGTTAATGCTTCAGACTGGTGACTTTCAACTTGAGACTGAGAATTTTCTGTTTTCTTTGGTTCACTTTCACTCAAGGATGACAAATTGTCAGACTTTAATGGGTCATGATTAGTTTCTTCTGTATTACTCGATTTATTAACCACTGATTCACTAATAGAAGTTTGATTCTCTGAAAATAATTGCTTTATAGGATTTTTCCCACTTGAATTCACTACTTGCATCGCCACTAGTAGTGTTGCAAGGACTAAACCTGTCCATAATAGAGGACTAAAGGACATTTGCAAATGCAACTTCTTTCGATTTTGGTTCGTTTTTTTATTCTGTTTCATTTTTTCAATCCTCCTTATAATACTATTATAAGTGAATTATGAAATGGTATTCAATTAGAATCCATTATCTTCACGCTATTTTCTTTCGCTCATTTTTTTATCCGTTGATGGAACGGATTAAATAAGCATGATAGACTGTTAAAAATATTATGCCTAACGTGTTACCTAACACTTTGATAGCTAAAGTAATTCGCAATCTTATTTTAATGGCTAATTCTTCACTTTATCTAATAAAATCAAAAAAAGAAAGATAAAACCATTAAAGTGGCTATCTTTCCTTTTATGTTCAATACATATTATCTTTTGACTCTTCAATAGAGCTAGTCAACACAAGTGTTGACAACTTAAACTAAGCCAAACTCTATTCTGTCTCTATTTGTTTCAAATATTCAGATAACACACCACTGACAAAGCGACGCGATTTTTCATCACTGAATAATTTACTTAAGTCAATTGCCTCATTGACTGCTACTTTAGCTGGTACCGTTTCACGACTCACATACATTAATTCATATAGTGCGACTCTTAACACCACTAAGTCAATCCGATTTAAACGATCAATTGTCCAATCAGATAAGTATTTTTCAATCATTTGATCAATCTCATCACGATTTTCTTGGACCCCTTTGATTAACTCAAATAAGTATTGGTCTTCGACTTCGTCAAAACCCGCTTCTGGATCATTACCAGCTTCCAATGCAAATTCAGTTGCAACTTCTTCAGTTAAATAATCAGGCGCATCTACTAATTGAAATAAAATTTGGACCGCTTTTTCACGGACTTGGCGTCTTTTATTTAACTTATTCGTCAACTGTGTCACCATTTTCTTCATCTAAATGAAATAACTCAGATCCTGTTGGTCCAGCTTCTACTGATATTACATGAACATTCACTTCGTCAATTACTAAATCCGTCATAAATAAAATTTGTTCTTTAACACTTTCTTGAACATTCATCGCTACATCAGGTACTGAATAGCCATATTTTACACGGATATCAATATCGACGGCAATATGATTGTCTTGACGCTTAATCTTCGCGCCTGTTTTTTCACGTTCTAAACTAAAGAAACTCCCTGATACATTTTGGAAAGATTGTTTACTAACATAAACACCGGCTACTTTTTTAGTTGCTTGAGCGGCAATTGTTTCCAATACCGATGTTGTAATATTAATTTCACCCAATTGAGGGGTTCCGTGAGTATTCAATGAAGCATTTTCATGAGTTGTCATATGCTTTCCTCCTCTTTTACTTTCTGCTATCCCCATTTTAACTGATATAACATCGAAATGCTATAAAATTATCAAGTTCTTAGGACTACGATTCAAACCATAGGCTCCATCTTCTGTGATAACCAAGTCATCTTCAATCCGAACACCACCCAAACCTTCTACATAAATTCCTGGTTCATTGGTGATCACTTGATTTACCAATAATGGTTGTTCATTACGGAAGTTAATACCTGGTTGTTCATGCACATCAAGACCTAGTCCATGTCCTGTACTATGGCCAAATGCTGGTCCATATCCTTTTTCAGTAATATAATCGCGTGCTACTGCATCTAATTCTTTACCTGTCATCCCCGCTTTAGCTGCTCTATTTACACGTTCATGAGCTTCTAAGACGATATGATAAATCTCCTCCATTTTCGGATTAATATGTCCAACCGCAATCGTTCTAGTCATATCGGAACTGTAGCCGTGATAGTAACAACCAAAGTCTAATGTTACCACATCACCCTCTTTTATAACTTTATCACTCGCGACTCCATGTGGCATGGCTGAACGTAATCCACTGGCAACAATCGTATCAAATGACATCGCAGAAGCGCCTTTAGATTTCAAGAAACGCTCCAATTCATTAGCTACTTCAATTTCTGTCACACCTGGTTTGATAAAGGTTAAAATATGTTCGAATGCTTGGTCGGTTATTTCGCAAGCTTCTTTAATGATTTTAATCTCATCTTCTGATTTTACTGAACGAATCGTTTCTAATAATAATTCTGTTTCAATTATCTTAGCGTCAAATAAATTTTTTAATTTCAAATAAGTTGCGACATTCATTTCATTGGCTTCAATAGCAACTGTTTGAATATTCTCTTGCTCGATAATTTCAGCCACGGTATTAAACGCACCGTTTTTATGGATAATAATTTCGAAACCTTTTGCTTGTTCGTTTGCTTGAGTAGTATAACGAAAGTCCGTAATAAAGTATTGGTTGGTAGGAGTAACGAATACTACTCCTGCTGAACCGGTGAAATTAGCTAAATAACGAACGTTTTTTAAATTCGTTACCAGCATACTTTCGGCATTGTATTTCGTTAATTCTTGTCTTAATTGTTCAACTCTAGACATCTGAACACCCCTCTAAATAATTTAATTATATTGTATCAAAGAATTAACTTTTTGTCGCTAATTAGATTATATCGGAATTCCATGAATTTGCGTATTGATATAAAAAAGTGTGAATGAACAAATAAAAGAATAACAACTTCTCCAGGGGATTGGGG